>JANXXI010000248.1 GCA_025350695.1 Acidobacteriota bacterium | reverse complement strand
GCTCCAACACCCGAGCAGGGCGTCCTTGCGGGCCGCCCGCCGAAGGCGCTTCGGCCCCACTATTACATGGGCTGTCTTTGCCAATTTCCGCACCAGTCTCTTCAGGCAACCAGGTTTGGAACTGCTTCGTCTTCCAAATTCGCGGCGGCATCGGAAAGCGCTTGGCGAAGGTCCTCGGGTTCGAGATCCGGGTAATCGAGAAGTAACTCGCTTCGATCATTGTATTGACTCAGCAGTTGTAGAACCCGGCGAACCGTCAATCGCATGCCACGGACACAGGGTTGGCCATTCATCTGTGAAGGGTTCCAGGTGATTCGGTCAAATATTTGAATTTCTTGGCCCATAAGACCCTTAAACCAGGAATTAGGCCAATCCGCTTACACTCCTGCAATGTTCAAGGTTAGTTTGCTATACCCTTGTTCCCGCGCCCAAATGTCGAGTGGAGTGCAGGCGAGTTCGTCAACTTCTGGGATCGCATTCGGGTCGGAAGCGCAGTCGATGATGTGAAGGTAGCTGTAGCACTTCTCGCAGAGTAACGTTTGGATGTGGGGAAACTGTTCAGCCTTGTAGAAGCTCAAGCTTTTTTCGTCGGTCATTAGGCAAGCTGGGCATTGTGCGCGACCGAACGGCCATTCGTCCGAGCACTGGGAGCAGACCAGAAATAGCTCGCGGCCTTCGCCCTCCGGTCGCAAGACGGCGCATTGTGGAAGATGCGCGCATTGAGGGCACTGATTGATTCCGGTGGCTTGCACCGATAACGGATTTTGGCGCTGCAATATCCGCTGGAAAACGCTGCCTGGCTGAAGACCCAGGGTACATTGCTCCCGCATTGGGGCCGGGGCGATTTCGAGCAAGCGGGCTTTGAGCGCTGGCCAATCTGAATCGTAGCCGAACAGCGCTGCGTAGAATTCCAGGATCTCCTTGGACGCTGGGTATCGTTCCGCAAGCTCTAGCGCGCGCTTTCGTTTTCGTTCTTCGTTCTCTGTCGAAACCATTTTGGGTGATGCGCCTTGGCCCAACGTGCGCTGACATATCCTTCAGTCATTGCTTTTAGTGAACCGGGGACGGCAAACAAGCTCATATAAATGTGTACGATGATCCCGCCGATTGATCCGATCGCGGCAAGGGGGTGCACTAGCACGGCGCCTAATCGCAAAACGCGGGGAGTGATTTCCGGGAACCAGAGGATTGCGCCACTGAGGAATAGAAGCAGCGCAAAGGCGGCCTCCACCCAGAACAACATTTTCTGACCGCCGTTGAACTTACCGGATTCGGGCATGCCTTTTTCGTCGTTCACCATGTAGCGGCCGGACTTGGCTAGCCACTCGCGATCCGCCGCGTCGAGCTTCATTTGACTGGCCCAGCGGCTGAACATGACGCCTAGCACGAGCGCGAAGATTGTTCCGCCCCAGGGATGAAGGGCGCGAACCGTTTCCCCGCCCCCAAGCACGCCGGCGATCCAGAATAGATGACGGGACCACATTGCGAGGCCCGACAGCGCGGCGTATACGAAGCTGATGGCGACCAACCAATGTACGAACCGTTCGCGGACATTGAAGCGATCAATCTTCATCGGCGTGCTCCTCTTCCTTCTTCGGGCCGTAGCGGATGTAGTGGAAGAACGTTCCGAGAATTCCTCCTAGGAAGACCATGGAGCCGAGGACTTTCACTGGGCCTTTCCAGAGGGATACGGTCCAGGGGATTGTGGGATCCCGCGGCAGGCCGTACGATTCGGGGGCGGAGGCATCCTTCAACACATAAATCACGTTGGTTCCGCCAACGCCGGCGGGGTTGTAGACTCCGGCGTGCTGAAGTCCGTCGGCTTGAAGCTCATGCGCCCGATCTTCCGCTTTGCGAAGCAGGTCGGTGCGAGTGCCGAAGGTTAGGCAATTGGTGGGGCAGGTTTTGATGCAGGCGGGCTCCAAGCCAACGGCCGTGCGGTCCGAACAGAGCGTGCACTTATAAACTTTCTTTGTTTCGGGGCTTAGACGGGGGACATCGAACGGGCAGCCTGTGATGCAGTAACCGCAGCCGATGCAATTGTCGTGATTGAAATCCACTGTGCCATTGGGGAGCCTTACGATGGCGCCTGGCGAGGGGCAAGCCTTCATGCAGCCGGCGTCCTGGCAATGCATGCACTGGTACTTCATCATGAGCCACGACATTTGACCGTCAGTTTCAAATTCGTTGAACTTGATCAAGTTCCAAAAATTGTGCTCAAGCTGCGGCATGGTTTGATAGGTGCCGCCGAATGTGCCCAGCGTGAATTCCTGATCGTTCCATTCCTGACAAGCCACTTCACACGCTTTGCAACCGATGCAGAGGGATGTGTCGATGAGTTTGGCAACCGTCTGCATGCTAGATTTTCTCCAGATTGACGAGGAAGCCTTTGTATTCCGGCGTTCCTGAATTTGGATCATATACGGATGCGGTGAGGTTGTTGATCAGCGGACCTTTGATGTGGCCGACAAAACCCCAATGAATAGGCAGGCCTACTTGATAAACTGTCTTGCCGCCAACTTTAAGGCCACGGAAGCGTTTCGTGACCAGCGCCGGGCCTTCCACGTTCCCGCGCGCAGTGGAGACACGAACCTGATCTCCGTTCCGGATGCTTTTTTCTTTCGCCAGACCATCGGGGATTTCGACGAAGAAGTTGGATTGCAGTTCGGAGCTGGCCTGCATATTTTTTGTCCAGTAGTGGAAATGCTCGGTGAGCCGGTAGGTGATGCCGACGTAGGGAAAATCTTTCGAGGTTCCAAGCTTGTCCATCTCCGCATGAAATATTTTCGCACTGGGGTTGGCGCTAACGTTACTGTGCAGCGCATTTTCCACGGGTGATTCCACCGGCTCGTAATGCTCTGGGAACGGGCCTTCGACCAGATCGGCGGTGAAAAACTTGGCGACACCTTCGGGAAGCATGATGAACGAGCCGAGCTTATCGGGCTGAGCGTCGCCCTTGTAATCGGGCACGTCGCCGGACCAGCGTCCATTGGCCCAACGCAGCGGCGCGCGAGTTTCGTCCCAAGGTTTGCCGTTCGCGTCGGCGGAGGCGCGGTTGTAAAGGATGCGTCGATTCGCCGGCCAACTCCAACTGTAATTAGGATAGAGACCAAGGCCCGTGGGATCGTCCTGACCACGGCGAGCCATGTTGTTCCCCGCTTCGGTCCAGGAGCCGGAGTAGATCCAGTTACCGCAGATGGTTGTGCCGTCATCTTTCAATTCGCCGAAGCCGCTAAGTTGCTTGCCTGTGGTTAGGTCGCGGCCATTAACCTCGCGCGCAACCTCGGTGAGCGAAGGCGATAGGGGCGTGGCGTAATTCCATTGCATGTTCAGCAGTTGATCGGCGCCTTTGCCGCCTTCCTTCTGATAAAGCGTGCGAATGCGGGTGAAGAGTTGGGCGATGATTTCCTGATCACGCTTGGCGTCGCCGGGCGGGTCAAGGGCCGCGTCCTTCCATTGGAGCCAGCGCGAAGAGTTGACGAAGGCGCCATCCTTTTCGGCGAAGCATGAGGCAGGAAGCAGGAACACTTCAGTCTGGATTTGTGAGGGATCGCCGCTGGCGGGATAATATTTTTCAGCAAGCTTCTTGGCGTTCCAGAATGCCGATGTTTCGGTCTCAAAATTTTCCGCTACGATGAGCCACTTCAATTTCGAAAGTGCCGCCAGCATCTTTTTTGTGTTAGGCCCGTTGGCTACCGGATTCATGCCGAACGAAATGAGGCCTTCAATTTTTCCGGCCAGCATGTTGTCGTACATGTAGCCCCAACCGTAGTTTTCAGTTTCACCGGCTTTGGGAATCCATTGATAGCCGAAGCCATTTTCCTTGGTGGCCTGTTCGCCGTAATAGGCCTTCAAAAGGCTGGTCATGAACTTCGGCGTGTTGCCCCAGTAGTTCATGGAATTAGGCCGTAGCGGTTTGGGTGTGTTCGCTTTTAAGTAGTCGTCCAACGATTGCATGTTGGCGCGGGGAATTTTCAAATAGCCAGGGAGGTTGTTCCAAGTCCCCATGTCCGTGGCTCCTTGAATGTTTGCGTGGCCACGTTGCGCGTTCACTCCGCCGCCGGGCATGCCGATGTTGCCCATCAACAACTGCACCATGGCCGCTGTGTGAATTAACTGCACTGCAAAACTATGCTGCGTCCACCCCAGGGCGTAGAGAATTGTACCGGACTTATCTTCGGGGGAAGCTGAGCAGACAATGGCGGCAGCCTTCAGGAAGTCTTCCGCGGTGCAGCCGCAGATTTCGGCAACTTTTTCGGGCGTATAGCGTGAATAGTGCTTCCTCATCTGTTGGAAGACGGACTGGGGATGTTCCAGCGTGGGGTCGACTTTGGCGAAACCTGAGCCGTCTAATTCGTACTGCCAGGTGGTTTTGTCGTAACTCTTCTTGGCTTCGTCCCAACCGCTGAAGTGGCCTGCGTCGAAACCGAAATCCTTGTGAAGCAGAAAACTTGCGTTGGTATGTTGGCGGACGTACTCCGCTTGATAAAGGCCCTTTGACAGCGAGTAGTTAATGATGCCGCCCAGGAAGGCTATGTCGGTGCCGGAGCGGATTGGCACGTAACAATCGGAAACGGCGGCGGTGCGGGTGAAGCGCGGGTCAACACAGACAATTTTCGCCTTACGCTTGCGCTTGGCTTCCATCACGAAGCGAAAGCCAACCGGATGGTTCTCGGCCGGGTTGCCGCCCATCACCAAGATGACATCGGCATTGGCGACATCGGTCCAACCGTTGGTCATTGCGCCTCGTCCGAAGGTGGCGGCCAAACTGGCCACCGTGGGGCCGTGTCAAAGCCTGGCCTGATTTTCGTAGCCTAGAACGCCCAGGCCGAAGCGGAATTTCCCAAGGAGGTAATTAACTTCGTTGGTGTCCGTGCAGCCGCCGATCATTGCCAAGTTGGCGAGGCGGTTCACGGTTCTGCCTTGGGAATCTTTTTCCTCGAAACCGGCGTCGCGCGTTTCTTTCATGCGACGCGCCATTTTTTCAAAGGCCTCTTCCCAGGAGATTTCCTTCCAATCCGCCGCGCCTGGGGCACGGTATTTCGGGCGGGTCAAACGGAGATCGCTGTTAACGAATTCTTTAAGAGAGGCGCCCTTTGAGCAGAGCGTTCCGCGATTAATGGGACTTTCCGGATCGCCTTCGATGTGCACCACGGCGGGCTTGACGTTGCGGGCCTTGTCACCTAATGTATGGATGACTACGCTGCATCCGACCGCGCAATACGGGCAGACGCTGTGAGTCTGCGTAGTGCGGGCGATTTTCAATTCCTTGGCCACGGCAGTTGCCGCCTCAAGATTGAAGCCGAATGTGGTTACAGCGGCTGTGCCGCCGCCAGCCAGAAAACCGCGTCGTGAAAGGTCGGTAGTCATGAGGTAAGGCCTATCTTATCGAACTTCGGCGGAGGACAGGAAGCAATTTCCGAGCCGGCATGTTGCAAACTTTCAGAATTTTGGTGACTTTAGTGATGTACAAAATCTAGAGCCTCAACAGCTAGTTGCTTCATCTATACGAGTGTCGATCAATCGGAGATAGGATGGCTTTAATACTTTTTATGCTAGGTTGGCTTTTTTCAGATCCATTGCCGGTAGGGACCGCTGCCCCGGACTTCACTACGGTCGATCAGGATGGCGCCGCAGTTTCGCTGGCAAAGCTGCGGGGAAAGAATGTTGTGTTGGTTTTCTACCCAGGAGATGATACCGCTGTTTGCACTAAGCAACTTTGCGAGATTCGCGACAATTGGAAGGCGTTTCAGGGCAAAGACGTGGTGGTGTTTGGGATCAACGGGCAGAAGGCGAGTTCGCATCAGGATTTCAAGAAGAAGTACAACTTTCCGTTTCCGTTGTTGGTTGACGACAAACAGAAAGTTTGTGAACTGTATCACACTAACGGCTGGATCGTGAAACGGACGGTATATCTGATTGGGAAAGACGGGACGATTAAGTTTGCCCAGCGCGGAAAGCCGTCGCCTAAAGAAGTGTTGGCCGCTGCGCAATAACGTAAGTTGAAACGCCCGCTTCCATGGCAGCCGTTTCTCCCTCAAAACTCTTAGCTACTTTTTTACGAGGCGTACGCAAGCGGCCTCTGAACCGGAGATATCAATGGCCTTGGCGCCTTCCAGCACTTCCGCGATCTTGCCATTGGCATCAACAACAAACGTAGTACGATTTGCCGTACCTGTCTTAGGATTCAGTACCCCGTAGGTCATCGAAACATTGCGCATCATGTCGCTAAGCATTGGAAATTCCGCATTCAGCTCTTTCGACCAATGGGCTAAAGTTGGCTGGCTATCGGTGGAGATCCCGAAGACCTTAACTTCCATTCCGGTGAACTTTGAAAGGCTGGCTTGGTAGCCTGTCATTTCCTTGGTGCAACCACCTGTGAAAGCGGCTGGGAAGAAAGCCAGAATCACGGGATTCTTGCCGACGAAGCTGGAAAGCTTATACGATTTGCCATCGGATCCTTTGAGTTCAAAGTCCGGGGCCATATCACCGACTGCGTGGTGGGTCGCCCCGTTCTGGGCGAAACAGAAAGTGGAAACGAACAGTGCTAGCAAGAGTTTTTTCATATGTATCCTTCAACCGAGGCTAACATTTGAGAATTACTCATGTCCAGCTACAGCGTGTAAAACCTCAGTTTCGTTAGCCCTTTTGAGTTGACGTTTTTCCCCACTCGATTGGCTTAATATCTTCAATCACGAAGGCGAAAGATAATGCACCCAGGAACGCGATCACCGCGACGGCCACAAAAGCCCAGTAGAACGATCCGGTTTGATCCACAATCATTCCTGTCACCTTTGGCGCAATAACGCCAGCTAAATTGCCGAAGGCATTCTGCATACCGGTCCACTTACCGGCGGCGGCCGCGCCGGCCATGGTCTGCGTCACCGCCCAGTGATTGGCGGTAGTGAATCCAAAAGCAAAGCAGGCGAACAGGAATAGGGCCATGGAGACCAGATCGTTTTCAGCCATTCCAGCGGGAAGCAGCAAAGTGTTGGCCAGCATCCCCGTAACCAGGAAGCGTTTTCTGATCTTGGTTGGACTGCCGCCTTGGGAGATTAGCCGGTCAGCCCACCACCCTGCGATCATCGCCGCGATTCCAATCATCAGGAAAGGCAGCCAGCCCAGCACCGCCATTCTCTCCGTGGAAAAATGACGCGCCTTAATCAGGTACGGAGGGAACCAGGTGACCATAAAATACCAGGCGTAGTTGATGCCGAACAAACCGAAGAAAGTGCCCCATACCGAGCGCTTGCTCAGGATTTCCAGCATTGACGGAACGTAGACGTCTTTCCGTTGGGCAGCTGTTTGCGGCTGGGTGCGCGGCGCCCATAGCATCCAAAATGGCAGCCATGCCAAGGCGCCAAAGCCAAGGAGCAAGAATAAAGCTCGCCATCCGAGGTTAGCCACTACCAGTCCACCAATCAGAATTCCAAGCGCGGGTCCGAATTTAGACCCGGCATCGATGAAAGCATTCGCTTTGCCACGTTGATCTTCGGCATAGTTGGCGGCGATGATTTTTGAAAATGCGGGATAGGCAACGGATTCTCCGAAACCTAGAAGTAATCGGAAGAGGACCAAGACGGTAAAACTATTCGCCATTCCGGTTGCCGCGGTCGCCAGTGACCAGATGAGAAAACCGGCGCCTAAGACCAAGCGAACTTCGTAACGGTCAATCAGCCAACCGGAAAGTAACTGGCAAGAGGCGTAGGTGACAAAAAACGCAGCACCAAGGTCACCCATTTGGGAAAAGTTCAGGCCGAGTTCTTTCATGATGTCGGCCGTCGAAACGGAGAGGTTCGCGCGGTCGATGTAGTTGATGAAAACGGCAACGACTAATAGGACAAGCAGGCGCTTTTGCGCAGCGGAAGTCTTGGGGGACGGAGCGGCCATTGCTCCGGATGCAGTTAGATTAACTTGAGTCACTGGGGCGTATTGTGACACAGTTGGAGCCCGGTATGGAGAAGAAATCGACCAGTTGGCGAACTACGAACGAAGGTTGAGCGTTCCAGTACTGTCCGCGAATTTCTCCATTTCCACGCCAACGCCATTCAACAATTGGAGGAACAAGTTGGCAACTGGAGTTTTCTCCGGAGACGCAACATATCGGCCACCGCGAATACCGCCGGCGTGTCCCGCCACGAGAAGCGGCAGATCCTGATTCGAGTGGGCGTTTCCGTCGCTCAAGGCACAGCCATAAAGGATAGCGGAATGATCCAAAAGCGAACCATCTCCGTCGGGTGTGGCCTTCAACTTCTCTACGAATTTTGAGAACAGCTCCACATGGAAGCAGTTGATCTTGGTCACTTTCTCAATGAAATCGGGATGGCCACGGTGGTGCGTCAGCGGGTGGTGAGGATCGGGCACCCCGATTTCCGGGTAGGTGCGGACGCTACCTTCGCGACCGAGCATCATGGTTGAAACGCGAGTCAAATCGGATTGGAACGCAATCACCTGCAGATCGAACATCAGCTTCACGTAGTCGGCGTAATCGAAGGGAATGCCGGAAGGCTTCTCCGACGGGGGAGTTAGCGGATCCTTTTCGGCGGCAGCGATGCGTTTCTCAGTTTCGCGAATTCCGGTTAGATACTCGTCCATTTTCCGGCGGTCTTCAGGCCCTAGGCCGCCAAGCAATTTTTGAGTATTGTCACGCGTATCGTCGAGGATGCTCTTGCGATAGAGCGCGCGACGGGCGCGGACATCGGGCGACAAGCTGGGATCAATGGTTCCGAATAATCGTTCAAAGACCGAACGCGGGTTTACTTCAACGGCAAGCGGTGTCTGGGCGTCGCGCCAGGAGAGCGTGTTGGTGTACGCGCAACTTGAGCCGGTATCGCAATTACCCACCATGCGTGCGTCTTCGCATCCGAGTTGCAACGAAGCGACACGGGTCTGCGACGACAATTTCTGCGCGGCGATTTGATCGAACGTCACACCAGATTGGACATCGGCGCCAGCCGTGTATTTGGGTTCAGCGCCGGAAAGAAAGCTTCCAGTGGCTTTGGCGTGGGCGCCACCCTTAGCCTTATTGGCTACCTGATTAGAGAGGCCCGACAGCAGTGTGATATCTTGACGAAATGGCTCGAGCGGCTTGAGAATGCGGGAGAATGCAAAGTTGTCGACCGCTTCCGCCGGCTTCCAATCCTTCATCACGATGCCATTGGGAACATAAACAACAGCAACGCGCCGGGCTTGTCCGGCAATCTTAGCGGGAGCCGCCAGCGCAGGATGCATGGCGTCAAGCAATGGCAGAGCAATAGCCGCCCCGGCTCCGCGCAAAAGGGATCTGCGGTTCAGTTGTTTACCTGTGATGAAACTCATTTCGATCTCTCCTTCATAGTAGCGGCCATTTGACCCGGTGCGCTTGGCCTTCGATTTTGGAACGGCAAACTGGTGACGACGCCCATCACGAGTTTGGAAAATCTATAGTTTTCCGCAGGCAATTTTTCCGCGATACTAGCCAGGGTCGGGCGGTCGGAACGTTCCAGCCCGCGACCCAACGCATAGATTAGCAGTTTCTCGGTTAGTCCTTGGACGAAGGCGTCTCGATCCCCTTTTAGCAACCCGCGAAGTTCCGCTGGTGATTGAAAAGTCCGGCCGTCGGGTAGAGTTCCCGTGGCATCGACCTTAGCCTGGCCGTCTTCGGTGCGCCAAGCGCCAATGGCATTAAAATTCTCGAGGCCAAAGCCTAAAGGATCCATGCGCGAGTGGCACGACGAACAGGCCGGGTTTTTGCGATGCTGCTCCATCTGTTGCCGCAAAGTTCCGCTGCCTTGTTTGGTTTCCTCAAGCGGAGGAACTCCTGGCGGAGGAGGAGGCGGCGGTGCGTTCAACAGATTTTCAAGAATCCATTTGCCACGAAGCACTGGCGAGGTGCGCGTTGAATAGGAAGAAATAGTGAGAACACTGGCCTGGGCTAGAATGCCACCGCCGCGTTGTGCGCCGGTCATATCGACACGACGGAACGCGGGTCCTTTCACTCCTTCGATGCCATAAAAACGCGCCAAGCGTTCATTGAGGAACGTGTAATTTGCATCCAGTAAATCGAGCGTGCTCGAATCCTTCTTGATGATGCTGTCGATGAAGAGCTCCGTTTCCCGCCGCATGGATAGCCGTAGATTGTCCTCAAACATAGGGAACTTTCCTGGGTCGGGCCGCACAACGTCGATGTTCTTGAACTGCAGCCACTGCCCGGCGAAATTCTCCACCAGCGCAAAGGACTTAGCGTCCTGCAGCATGCGCTTGACTTGCGCTTCGAGGACCCTGAATTGGCGAAGTGTTCCCTGCCCCGCGACGCGAAGTAATTCCGCATCTGGCATGCTGCTCCATAAGAAGTAGGAAAGTCGCGAGGCCAGTTCATAGTCGGTAAGCGGCGCGACGGTGCTCCCGGCGACTGCTGGTTGATCCCGCTCAATGCGATATAGAAATTGCGGAGCGACAAGCACGGCCTGAAGCGCGGTGGCGATACCTTCTTCGAAAGTATCCCCTTGCTTGCGGGCCAGTGCAGCGAACCTGGCAAACTGTTCCACCTCAGCGTTTGTAGCCGGTTTACGGAAAGCACGGGTCACAAAGTTCTTCAAAATAGGCCGAACACACGAATCATTATGCTTCCCGGAAGTGTGCCCACAAACATAAACACGCTTCAAACTTTCCGGGGACGCAGCCGTAGTTTGATTGAATGGTCCCCCGACATCGAGCGATTCAAAGCGGTTGTCCACACGCGTGTCGATTCCATCGGTCTTGATGCGCGTTCCATATTTACGCAAGGTTTCGATGTCTTTCTCCGACAACTTTCCTCTTGTCTCGATCAGCGCCGCCGGTGGCCGCTTTGATGGATCGGGCCCGTTGTAGCTTGGCGGGAGGCCGCTGTAAGCGTTCAGGTAGCTGGTGGACAGGAGATGCTCTCCGGCGCTCACATGCATGCGGTGATCCACAATCTGGC
>JANXXI010000246.1 GCA_025350695.1 Acidobacteriota bacterium | reverse complement strand
TCCTCGGCGTGGCCGGCGGCGAGTTCGGCATCCGAGGTTTTATTGATGCTTACCACGCGAAAACGGGAAAGCGGGCCTGGCGCTTCTACACTGTGCCCGGCCCCGGCGATCCCGATTTTGGGACGTGGGAAGGGGATTCGTGGAAAATTGGTTCCGGCTCGGTTTGGACGACGGGTTCGTTCGATCCCGAATCGAACGCCACCATTTGGGGCATCGGCAATCCCGGCCCCGATTGGAATGGCGACGTACGCAAGGGCGACAATCTTTATTCGTGCTCGTTCCTCGCCATCGATGTAGATACAGGCAAGAAGAAGTGGCACTTCCAATTCACGCCGCACGACACGCACGATTGGGATGCGACGCAGGTTCCAGTTTTGATCGACGGCAACTTCCGAGGCGCGCCAATGAAGATGGTGGCGACCGCCAACCGCAATGCGTTCTTCTACGTGCTTGATCGCAACAACGGAAAGTTTCTAGCGGGTAAACCGTTTGTGAAGCAGACTTGGGCGAAGGGCTTGGATGATAGCGGCCGGCCTGTGGTGATTCCCGGAACTGAGCCTACAGAGGAGGGTAACTTGGTGTGGCCGTCGCTTGGGGGTGGCACTAACTGGGCCAGTCCATCTTACAGCCCGCAGACTAACTTGTTTTACGCGCCAGTGCGCGAACAAGGCGCTTACTATTTCAAGGGGGAAGCGGATTACAAACCCGGCGTCATCTTCAACGGCGGCGGCCAACGGATGAAGCCTGATGAGCAACCCTATGGCGCAATTCGTGCGCTCGATCCGGAAAACGGGAACTTGAAATGGGAGTTCCGCACGCAGCACCCTTTGAATGTGGGCGTGTTGACAACGCGCGGCAACTTGCTGTTTTCCGGGACAGGCCAAGGGGATTTTTTTGCTCTGAACGCAACCACGGGAGAGTTGTTGTGGCGCTTTCGAACGAATGGCGGATTGAATGCAGCGCCGATGACTTACGCCGTGGATGGAAAGCAGTATGTGGCGGTGCCGATCGGGCAGGCTCTGTTTGTGTTTGAGTTGATGGATTAATCGCCTTCAAAGACAAGGTGCAATCCAGCCAGGACGGACTTCAGAGCCGGCCCTTTGAGCCGGCCAATCCGGTCCTCCAGATCCATTTTGTCCACCGTCACCAATTGGGACACATTCACAACGCTGCGGCGCGGCAGGTCGGAATCGCCTTTGCGGAGCGTGACATTTCCGGGCGCAAGGGCGCGATCCAGGTTGGACGTAATCACGCAAACTATCGTAGTTGCGATACGGCTGAAATTGAAAATATCGCTTTGCACGACTACACAGGGATGGCGCTCGGCCGGGGCAGAACCCACGGATGGTGCAAAATCCAGCCAATAGAGATCGCCCTGCTTGATCACTTTCGACACTAACTTTTCACCACTTGCCGGTAACGGGAACTTTAGCTCTCAGCTTCCGGACCAGTCGACTTTCGTTTGGGCTGGGCGCATTCGCATAGGCCTGATTCAATTGTTCGGTAATCTGTGCTTGCCGCCGCTTTTTCAAGTATTCGCGCAGTGCATCGGCGATCAGTCCACTACGGCTTAGCCCCATGGCACGGGCTGCCTCGTCTGTTTGTTCCATAAGGGAATCTTCAACCGATATCGCGGTTTTCATACTTTTGGTTATACCATATTACACACCGCTTTCTGCTTAACAGCTGAATGGGTTCAATCAAGGACCCGATCATTTCCCAGAACCCACAACGGATGAAGCCTGATGAGCAACCCCATGGCGCGATTCGTGCGCTTGATCCGGAAAACGGGAACTTGAAATGGGAGTTCCGCACACAGAATCCGTTGAATGCCGGAGTGCTGACGACGCGCGGCAACTTGCTGTTTTGCGGGACTGGCCAAGGGGAGTTTTTTGCTCTGAACGCAACCACCGGAGAGTTGTTGTGGCGCTTTCGAACGAATGGCGGATTGAATGCCGCGCCGATGATTTACGCCGTGGATGGAAGGCAGTATGTGGCGGCGCCGATTGGCCAGGCGTTGTTTGTGTTTGGAATTGATGGAGAATCAGGTTGCGTCAAGTCTAGCCAAAAATATTTGAAATTTTGATTCCATCGGCTTTCAGCCGATTGTTTGGTTGTCAAGACTGAACAAGTCGGAGGAGCCGATGGAATCGTTCACAAAGCTGTTTGGCAGCCTGCTGGTATTTGTATACCACTGTTTCGACCGTATCGTCATCAACGGATACCTTGAGAACCTGTCGAGGCCGTCATTGATCGCCTACTTTTTCCACGAAGTATTGAAGGTGGAAGTGATCGACAAGGAAGCGTTTAGCAAAAGAACAACGGAATATAAGGCATGGGTGGACGCCTATTCTCGTAAACAGAACATTCCAATGCAATGGGCGGAGAAAGGCGTGCGCAAGGAGGACTTCGTGCTGCCCTATCTGAAGAAGATGGAGAAGGCCAACCGGTTTGGAGTGTACTTCATCTTCCAGAGCATGGAACAAGGAACCACATTCCGCTCGGCGATGCCAAAGTACCCCACCGAAGATCCCTGCTACCGGATCTTGAGCATGCAACGAAGCCGCTTCACTCACTACTATTTCTATATCCGCGATTAGATGCTGGGCTCGATTGTAATCCGGGTAGCTACGTTTCTGCCGTTTCAAGCCACGTACTACCTGAACGGGCACTCGTTCATGGAAATAGAGTTGAAACGCCGGAAGATCGAGTTCCGCAAGAACGACAACTCCTTTGTTGGCGTCAGCGACCCAGAAGCCTTACAAGATGTTGCCGACAGTTTGAGTGCCGAGGTGATCCGGAAAGCGCTGGACTACTGGTCGTTGATTGTTGGGCCAAAGTTTTCCAAGTCAGAGCAGAAAGCCATGAACCTGCGCCGGGCTTACTACATTCATCAGATCGAGTACTGCCGGAATTTCATCTTCAAGCGGAATTTCCCCATCCACAAGATCTTTGAAAGATCCTGTGACCTGGCGCTGTGGCGGATGACCGCGCACAAGATATCGGAAATGTTCGGCATGCGGTTGAACAAGCATCATAAGGGCAAGCTCCATTCGGTGATGGATCAGTTTGAGCATGGCCATCATGTCTTCCGCGCTTACTGGAAGAATGCGTTCCTCAAGCAGTACGAAAAATCATCCACGTTCCTGCGCAATGAAATCGTATCCAACAATCTGGCGAACTTCCGGCTCAGAAAAAGCCTCGACAACCTCCCCTTCATTCGCAAGCGATTCCAGGAGATCACCGGCCGGTTCGCTGGATTCCAGGCCCAATGCCTCAACGTGCACGTGGACTTCCCTTTGCTACAACGGATTGCTCTGCCAATTACCAACGGTACGGTGAAGTATCCAGGCATCAAGATTCACGACACCCGCATGATTCGTCTCATGGAGGTCCTGCTTCACGCCGGTACCAGGCTTGGTGGTTGGTCGACAAAGCAGATTCATGAGGCTGTCTTAACTGCTTTCCAGTTGACCGCAAAGCAATACGCAATCAACCAGCTTCGTTATGATCTGCGCAAGTTGAAGGCTCACGGCCTGCTTGAGCGCGATGGCCGCCGCTACGCTTACCTGCTCTCAGACAAGGGCATCCAAGTGGCTCTGCTGTTCCTGTTCTTTCACAAGAAACTTTGCGGACCTTTAGCTCATAGCCGCTTTCATCACAAGCCCGAGGGCGCTCACAAGCCCGAAAGTAAGCTCGAAGACGCCTATTACAAGGCTGATCATGCCATTCAGCAAATCGTTGACCTGCTTGTGGTTGCTTGACTTACTCCAACTCAATGTTGCAGTAGTTCTGTTTATGATTAAAGAAGTAAGAATCTAAAAGCGCACTTTGGCTACAAACTCAAAAGCGCGCGGCGTTCCAGCACTGGTGATCGACCCAAAGGCCGCACTTCCGAAACTTCCATTAGGATCATTCAACGGTGGCGTGTTCGACACGTTGAAGACTTCGGCCCGCACTTCGAGCCTCGCGTGTTCCCCTAATTGAAATGTTTTTCCAATCATTAAGTCAGCATTTTGCAGCCCTGGACCTCTAGTCGGGTTACGGGAACTATTCCCAATCACAAACTGCGGGGAGGCGGTGAAGGCAGCCGTATCAAAATACTGAGCTACGGTACGGCTCGTAAAATCGTCTGGATTCCTGATGCGACTGGGGCGCTGTACAGCGTAACCAAGACTTGCGTTGTTGTTGATAGCCTGCGTCACAGCTACGGCGCCGCCCGATTGCACTCGCACCAAACCGGCTATCTGCCAACCGGCACGTTTCCTTAGGCGAGGAATTTCATAGACCCAGCCGATTGCGAACACCCGGGGAATGTCTCCGCTAGAAACATCCTTTTCCAAATGGCGGTTGTAGGCATCCGCGGCGCCCGTCGAGTTGAGCACCGGCCCAGTAAAGATGGTTTGCGAGAAGACGCTTGAGGCATCGTCAATCAGTTTCGAAAATGTGTAGGCTCCGTTGATCGTAAGTCCGCTCGATAGCCGTCTTTCCAGTTTCAAGGCAGCTGCGTTGTACGTTGAGTTGCCGACGTTGTTCCGGAATAAGGCCACGTTCGTAAAGCGAGGGAAACGGCGCAAAAGTTGTTGTTGCGCGATGGTGGCGGAGCCAAGCGAGGACGACGGGGGAATTTCGCCGAAGTATGGATTCGTAACTCGGGTAAGCAATGCCGAGCCCTTGGAAAGGTATTGCGACGGGAGTTGATTAATGTTCGCGTCAGGGATTCCAAGCCGGGTGTTCTTCGAACCTAAGTAGGCGACTTCCAAATTCAAGTTCCTGCCGATTGCCTTCTGAATAGCAACGTTCCATTGCTGCGCATAGCCCGATCCGTTATTGCGATCCACACCGAACACGCCTTGTCCAAGACCAGAATTTGGATTCGGTGGCGCCACTTGGATCGTTGGCCCATTAGTTAGTACAAAGGCGGCATTCACGTTGTCCTGCGATTGCTGACCTACGGTTTGAACGAATGGAAACTGGGGAATGGTGAAAGGAGTGGTGATACCGGACTGCTCGAAGAAAACCATTCCGTAACCTGACCGGATCACCCAGTCATCTCCAAGGCGATAGGCCAAGCCAAGACGCGGACCAAAATTGCCGAGTTCAAGTCTCCGCGCTGTGTGCGGAAATTCAAGCACCTCCGAGTTCAAATTGAATACGGCTCCCTGGGTTTTCTTTTCGGTGGATGGAATGTTTAGGGTATATCGGGTACCGAAGTTAAAGCTAAGTCGCGGCGAAACTCTCCAATCGTCGCTGATGAAGAACTCGGCTATATTGGCGCGAGGCTGAATCACGTTCTTTTGAATGTCGATTGTAAATGCATTCACTTGGCCAAGCAACAGGGACGCCAACGAATTGCCACTCCCGGCAACCATCGTGCTGTTGGTTCCAGTAGTCGAAAAGCTAAAGGCGCCGGATGGATTAGGAGGATTTAAAACGTCCAGGGATTCGCGCCGGAGATCGGCGCCAAACTTGAGGGCGTGGCGGCCACGCACCAGCGTGAAGGTGTCCAAGGCCTGTGTAACCGATGTTGTGAAATTGCTGTTGGCGGCTGCAGTTGGCCCAATCTGTTGGAATCCGGCGGGGTTGAAGATTGGAAGTACGGATGCAAAAGCATTTGGGGGCAACCCAGGGATGTTGATGCCGCCATTCTGCAACGAGGTCTGCTTCAGGGCGCGGCGCGAATAGCCGAATCGAAATTGATTCACGGCCGACGAGGAACGCACCCAATTGTAATCGCCAACAATCGCGGCGCCCCGCGTACTGGCGTGTCCAATGACGCCTGAAGAGAGGCTTCCGCTGCCATCGGGTAGTGGACTGACCGGCACATCGTCATCATCGAAGTACGTGAAACGCCCGAAAGCGCGATGTCTTTCGCCAAAGTAGCGATCCAGCCTGAAATCGGCCGGATCCTGATTATCGGGTTCGGTTGCCGTTCGAACGAAATTGTTAGCTCCTGCAATGTTCGGTTGCGGGTAATGCTCCAGGATTTGTCTCGCAATCGGATCAAAGCGGGACACAGCGATAGTATTATTCGCAAATTGAGTTCGTGGCGATGAAGCAGGGTCAAACACAGTCTGAGTGAATATTCCGTTACGTTGAGCAAGCGTGGGTACAACGCTGAAGCGCGTGATACCAGTACGCAATCGCGTTCCCTGCCAATCGGCAAAGAAAAAGGTCTTGTTCCTCTCGATGGGACCACCAATGGTTAGGCCGTATTGGTTGCGGCGGAACAAAGGATTGCCTCCAGGCTGGGCAAATAGATTTCGGGCATTCAGAGCTTCGTTGCGGAAGAATTCAAACATGCTGCCGTGGAATTGATTACTTCCCGACTTCCCAATTACCATCACAGTGCCGCCATTCGACCGACCGTACTCCGGTGAGTACGAATTGAGGTTCAGTTTGAACTCCGCTATGCCGTCGATTATCGGATAATAGGCGACTTGGCCAGGTTCCGGCTGCTGGATACTGATGCCGTCGTAAAGATATTCGTTGGTTCGAGGGCGGCTTCCGTTGATGCGTGGAAGGAACTGGCCGCTCGGTAACGCAACGCCAGGAGCCAGCGTCACCAAAGGAATAAAATTGCGCCCATCCAGAGGTAGCGTTGCTATCTTGTGTTCATCGACGTTCAGGCTCATCTCACCGCTCCCGGTTTGTAGCAGCGGCGCTGTGGAGCGAACCTCCAAAGATTCCCCAGGATTGCCAATTTCTAATTTCACGTTGAGCGATACCCGGTCTGAAAGTCTCAAAGTTAATCCAAATAGCCGGTATGGGCGGAAGCCGGGGAACTTCACGGTAACTACGTATTGACCGGCGGCCAATCCTAGAACATGATATTCTCCGCGCTCATCGGAAAACGCCGAATATTTCGCCAGAGTGGCCTGAGCCTCGACAACTACTTTCGCTCTGGGAATCGCCAGGCCCGATGGATCTTGAATCAGTCCAAACAGTTCCCCGCGGCCTGCCTGCCCGAAGCAAATATTGGCGAAGATTGCAGCGAAGACAAATAAGCGGTCCTGCCGCAGCTTGACCATGTTGCCTTTGGACGACATAGTTAGTTTATCACCACGCAACTTTTCAACGATCCTCGCGATATACTCACTGTGCTGGACCACATTTATGCTCAAACCGCTAATCACCGTCGCGCTCCTCGGCAGCGCCCTTTGCGCCGCTACGCCTTCAACCCTGAAAGATTCCGCGGGCAAAGCAATCATTCAGTATGTAGTGGAGCCGCCCGATAGCTTTGCGCCACCGTCCAGCACGGACCCTGCGCGCCAACTCGGCCTCATCCTCTGCTTCCCGGAACATGACCGCCCCGTTGGCGACGAAATATACCCCGTCCGCGAGGCGCTTCGCCGTCTTGGTATTCGCGATGGTTATGTCCTGTTGGCCGGCGGTCCGCGCGAGCGTAAGTTCGGTCCCGCCGATCACGAACCCATCGCAAAGTTGATCGAGTGGGCGAAGAAGGCTTATCCGATTAATCCGCGGCGCGTGTACATGTATGGAAAGGGCGAAGGTGGAAAAATCTCTGGTGAATTGGCCATGTTCCATCCCAACGTTATTACCGCCAGCATCTCTTACAGTTGGAGCTGGTGGACCATGCCGACCGAAACCACCAAGGCCATTGACGCGTTGAACGAAGCACCGGAATTCTATATGGTGCTCGGTCTTCGCGATCTCTCCTACCACCTCACTAACGTGCGGGACGGTTACTCGCGCGTGAACGCCAAAGGCTATCACGTCATTTTTCGAGAGTTCGAGGACCTGGGCGCGCGCACTTATCATCCACCCAGCAATGACGACGCCATCGGCTGGGCCACTCGCCTGCGTAACAAGAATCTTCCTCTTTCCGCCGAAGAAAAACGCCTGCTTGAAGCCACGCCGAAGATCGGTCTCAATGGCTACTATGCCTCGCTTGCGCTGGTGGGTGGCGCCCGAGCTGGAAAGGTTCTTGAAAAACTTTTGACCTCTTTGGACGACAAGGTTCGCGCCGCCGCGGCTGCCACGTTCAACCACGGTATTTTCAGCGAGCCCGCCGTTGCGGCATTGGGTGCGAAGTTAAGGGATCCATCGAGCCAAGTGCGCCGCGCCGCCACGGAGGCGCTGGCCATGCAAGCCAATTGGCGGTCCGAAGCTGCCCAGCAAGCACTAACCGGTTTTCTGGCGAACCCGGCACAGGCGATCGACCCCGCTGATCGTGTGAGCGCAGCCAGCGCTATCGTAGAAGCAGCCCGTTTCCAAATCAAGGGTGTGCGCCAGGACGCCGCGCTGTTCAAGTCTCTTGTGGGCATGATTGACGATAAGGACGAAGAGATTCGCACCATCGCCGCCAATACGTTGATGCCGATTCGAGATCGGGAGTTTCGCGCCGACCTTGGGCGCCCTGAAAAGAAGGCCCCCGAAAGTGGATGGACTACCTGGCTGAAAGAGCTCACCATCCGCGCCGCCGGATACCGTGCCGATTACGCAAACTGTACGACTTCTTCCACACCGGCCGCTGCGGTTTTTTGTCAAGGTGGCAGCTTTCTCAACAGCGATCCGGTGAAAGCATTTCAACTTACGTTGAAGGCGGCTCAGCAAGGCTATCATCCGGCTGAGGCCATGGTGGGCATGATGTACGTCGTCGGCAAAGGTGTAGATCAAAACAATCCCGAAGGAGCCAAGTGGCTGGCGAAAGCAGCGGATGCTGGAGACACCCTGGCCGCCACCAACGCCATGATGCTGTACAGCGGTAGCCCCGGTTTGCCCAAGGATGCAGCTCTTGCGGATCGATACACCAAGCTCGCGGCTGGTCGCCGCGATCTGCCTTAGCTAGCTAAAATCCGCAGGCTTCTTGTCGCGCTGATGCTTGCCGAATCCGAAGGGTGTTGGCTTATACGAACCCACGGTATCCACCTTGGTCCGCTTCCCGATCTTCGCCTCCATCTTGAGGCTCCAAAATACGCCGTTCACCACCATGCGGCGCAGGCTTTCATTCGCCAGGTCAGTGGAGGCGCCCATCGTCGTCGTAAACACACGAGCCGTCTTACCCCCGCGAGTGGTGAATGTGTTCGTCCAAGCAACCGGCATCATCGGATCGTTGGGCCGCTTGACCATCTTGCGCCCGCGCTGTTCGATGACATAATCGCCTTCCACTGGTTTGTCGGTTGGGTTCATACCTTGGAGAACTTGCCCCATAACTAATTTCTGCGCGGTGGGTGGCAACTCGGTGACAGTATAAACATCGCTTGGACCCCAAATGTCGTCACACCCGCGAATGATAGGGTGTTGACTGCCTTCAACAGCGATAACGCCGCGCGTGCTTTGTACCGCGTGATGGCCGTGATGGGAGATCCAGGTTTCGCCCAACACTTGCCTACCGAAGCCGCCTGGCCACTTGCTCTTGTCACGATAACCGTAGTGGCGAAAGTTACTGGTGGAGCCGTCCTTGTAATCGAACGCGTGAGTTGCCGTGCGCAGGCCGATGATAGGGCGGCCGGAGTGCACGTACTCATCCATGAAATGCATTTGCTTGTCAGGCAGTTCGCGGAAGCGCGTGAGGATGATCATCAAGTCGGCCGTGCGCAGAGCTTCAAGACCGGGAATGTTATCGCGCACCTCGGGATTGATCAAGTTCGTCTTTGGGTCAATGGCGTAGAGCACCGTGCAATGAAAGCCATGGTGTGTGGATAGAATCTTGCCGATTTGGGAAAGCCCCTCTTCGGAGCGATATTCTTCGTCGCCGGATACGAGCACAATCCGCTTCCCTTTACCCTTATATGTGTTCCAGAGACCGGAATCTGCCGCGAAGGCCGTTGCCCCCGCTGCGAACATCAGTGAGCGCCGGCTGATTGGCGTCATGCGCTGGCCATTCCTTTCCAGGCGTTCTGGGCTGTGATGCGCACGTTGCGATTTGCGTTTTTTATCTGCGGCAGTATGAGGGCCGCCGCGTCCGCCGATCCCAATTTCGCAATGCCGACGATGGCCGCGCATTGGAAATGTTCCTCGGTGCGCTCAAGGATAGCTTTGTACATATTGAGCGCCGCCGCCTTATTGCCGGCCTTTGCTTGAGCGTCGGCGATTCGCAAACGGCTATCGACGACATCGGTCTTCTGCGTTTCGGTCAAACCCTCCGCCGCTGGAAGTGACAGCGCCGAACTCATGCTTGGACCGATGCGCGCCAGGGCCTTAAAGCCGGCCACAGCCAAAGCGCCGTCCGAAGACTTCGACGCCTTAGTGCATACCTCTACCGCCTTCGCGTAGCGGCGATGACCGAACGTAGCCAGCAGTCGCGGCTTGAAATCATCCTTCGCCTTCGGGTACGCCTGCAACAAGGCTTCCACCGATGCATCACCCGGGATCCGCTCCAAACAGTACACAACTTCCTCGCGTAGGTCCGGGTTGTGGATGTCTTTGGCAATTGCGCCAACTGCATCTTCACCGGCTATGTTCGATAGCAAACGAAGTGCGTGAATGCGCACTGGAAGCGCCGCATTGTTGAGGTTGAGCAGCCCGCTCACCACCGCCTCACGCTTCGGCGCCTTCACGTCTTTACCCACGGAATGCGTCATTGTCGTGAGCGCCTCACGCGCGGCCCTTGCGATGCCCGGCGTGCTGGATGCCGCAAGCTTACCTAACTCACCAACAACAACCGGATCTACTTCCCCAGCCGCGCGCCACGCATTGAAGCGCACATCGGCGTCATTGCTTTGCATGTTTATTAAGAATGTTTGAGTATCCATGGGTGGGTCCTTTCTATAAATTCCACGGGCCGCGGCCGGGGCGGCTTAACAAGCGGTTGGCTTCGTCGTCATTCTTAAAGCGCTCCGTTACCGGATCCCAATCGAGCGGCCGTTGCAGTTGGAAACCAATGTTGCCGATGACGCACAACGTGGCGACGCGATGGGCCGCTTCCATATGCATGATGGGCCTTTCGCGTGTCCGAATGCAGTCCTCGAAATTCTCGCTGTGCCCTGGACTGCGGAACGCTTTGCCGCAATCGCATTGCTGGGCGAAGTCGCGGACACGCTCTTCAGTGGAGGTGCCGTCACCATCCCCAAGCGTTACGCTGATGTTGCCGTTCTGCCCCAAATAGACCGCTCCGTAGAGGGCATCGAGTGTGGCCGATCGCGCGCCAGGTTGCGCCCATACAAGAGTCCAATTGGGATTCTTGAATTCGTAGGTGATCTCCATCGTCACCGCCGCGTCGTACATGCCATCGTGCGGCGGCGCACCGGTAGCTGTGACTTTTGCCGGGCCGGTGTAGTCTGAATCCATGATCCAGTTGGCGATGCTCATGACGTGTGCGCCACGGTCGCGAATCTGGCCGCCACCGAAATCGGTCAACCACCGGAACAGCGCGTGAGTATGCTTCACGTTGTACGGCATCGACCGCGCCGGGCCAAGCCACATGTCGTAATCAAGTCCTGAAGGCGGCTCTGTATCTGGCGTCCAATCGCCTTCGGGGCTGGCGTAATGCCAACACGTAACTTTGCCGATTTTGCCGATGCGGCCAGACTTTATGTAGTTATTGGCCATCCATGCGGCAGGTTGCGAACGGCCTTGCGAGCCCACCTGCACCACGCGGGCGTAGCGTTCGGCGGCGGTCACCATCGCGCGGCCTTCTTCAACGGTATTGCACGCCGGCTTTTCCACATAGACGTCCTTGCCTGCCTGGCACGCCATGATGGTTTGGAGCGCGTGCCAGTGATCGGGCGTGGCGATGTAGACCGCGTCCACGTCTTTGTCTTCCAGCAGGCGGCGAAAATCTTTGTACAGCCGCGGTTTGCCGCCGACGGTTGTGGCGGCTTGATCAAGGCGCGAACTATCCACGTCGCAGAGCGCCATTGAGCGGGCGGGGCGCATGGTGCGTGACCCATCGCCACCAAGATTGGTTGGGGCTTTGAGGCTCTTTGTTGCATCGGCTTCCGGACGAAGAAAGCGGCGGCCGCGGCCTCCAATGCCGATGTGGCCAACGTTGAGCATGTCACTGGGGGCGGGCGAGCCTTGCAGGCCAAGGGCGCGCGCTGGAATGATGTCAAAGAGGAAAATGCTTGCGGAAGTGGTAGCGGCGGTCTTCTTAATGAAGTCGCGACGTGAGCGGCGGGCTGGTGTATTCATTTTTTATCACCACCAATACTATATAAGTCGCCGCTAATGGAGGCAAGGGTCTTCAATTCAACCAACAGGAAGCCAAAGGGGTCCATCATGCCGCAAGTCTTCCGTTGCGAGCTTGATGAACCCCCTCGACCACAGCGAGGCGACTCGAATTACCTATCAGGAATTGCAACTACACGGCCGTTTCGCTCTCCGCGCTAACCTTTGTTCGCCAACTCCATCCGGATTGATCCCAGTTGGCACAGTGACAGGTTGACTTGCCGCATTTTCGGAACGCGATAGAAACTGGCCCGGGGCGGAAAGTCGCCCATGTCGATAATTATAATTTTTATTGGAGAAGATCGAATGGCTTCTAACTAACTAAGGTGGAGAGGGATGGTTGCGATGGTAATATCACTAACTCAGATATCCCAACAGATCTCGCCCTCCGAGCTATCTTCCATTTCCACGTCGCACCCGATGATCCGATGGCCTGATGGTGGATGGAGAGAGAGTTGCTTGGCAGGGGGAGAAAGGTGTAATGTGGGGAGGTAAGGGCAAGTAGGGCGGGAGTAATTCAGTGGTAGAATGCCAGCTTCCCAAGCTGGACGTCGCCGGTTCGACCCCGGTCTCCCGCTCCAAAGAATCAAGCACTTAGCTCTTCACACTCTCAACACCTGCTCCAAACTGCTCCAATAAGCCTACTGAATGGCAAATTCGAGTGCGTTTACCGCATTCTTGCGTTGCGCCATCGAAGCCTTCGTATAGACGTTTTGGTTCACATCCACCGTATGGCCGAGTTGATCCGCTACTGTCTTTGGATCAACATCCAATTCCCTCATCAGCGTTGAATGAGTCCGCCTGAAAACGTGAAAGTTCACCCACCCTAAGCCGATTGATTCCAGCTTCGGACCAATGTCACGCCGCCAAACGTTGTCCTTCAATACCGGCGTCTTCATCGTCTCTGATGGAAACACCCACGCTTCATCGCGGCTATCCGGCAAAAGGGCAATCCACGCTTGAATGTCAGCCAATACCGAATCCGGCAAAGCTGCATGACGAACTGAGTTCGTCGTCTTAGGTGAATCCAGATCTCCACGATAGGTGCGCTCTTTAATGTCTGCGTAGAACTTCCGCAAACTTCCACAGCGCAACGCGAAGATCTCGCCAGGCCGCATTCCCGCCAGCAAGGCAAACTTAACAATCAAGCCTGCTCTAAGGTCGAGAACGGCCAAACACAACCGCACCTCCTGAATAGTCATTACGAGTCTTTCCGGCTGCTTCGCTTCCCTCGGTACAAACAGCAGTTTCGCTGGATTCAAAACAGTGAATCCTTCGTCTTGCGCCATTCCAAGAATCTGCCGCAAATCCCAACGCAGATGGGCAACCACGCTATACGACAATCCTGCCGCTGCTTTGCGGTCCAGAAAATCCTGCAATTCGTTTCGTGTAAAGCTGCCCAACGTTCGATCTCCAAACTCTGAAGCCAGATGAACTCGAATACGATCTTCGTTCGTCGCCGTCGTGGTTCGTTTCCACTTTCGCCGATAGAACGGTAGATACGTTTCCTTTACAAAATCACCAAAATTGCAAACCGCCGACGGCGTTACTTTTCTCGCGTTGATGGGAGTCAGGATGCCGGACAATTCGGCTTGTGCCTGCGCCTTCGTTAACTGAGAGCATCGCCCTAGTGTCCGCTTGCGCCTATGTCCGTCTTCCCACCATTGCGCGATCCATGAACCGTCAACTTTACTCAGACTACCCTTTTGAAACCGCTTTCGCATGAAATTATCCTTTTCACGCGCCTACGGCACCAATTTTCGACGATGCAGGAAGCATAGCACTCGAATGTGCCATTTCGCATTTCTGCATCCAATTTTGTAAAGTTGTTCGGCGAACCAGTTGCCGACGGCCAAGGCAAATGGAAGGAAGTTGCGGTGCACCACGAACCTTGCCGTTTATCAAATTGTGAACGTGCGCTTTGGAAACTCGAAGCTCGTGAGCGACTTCTTCAACAGTCATTACTTCAGATAAATCACTCATGATTTGATTTCCTCTCCTTTGCAATTGCGCGGCGACAATTCGCACAGCTAACTTCATGGGGTTCGTTGGTTATGCGATCTTCGTGATCCTCGAAAATGTATCCGCAGGCGGAAACGTAGTACTCTCCTTCCTCACGTGCGAAGAAATGCAACAGTTTCGGTTTAGCTCCTCGGTCCAACTTCGCGTTTCGCTTATACCGTCTGCACTCAAGAGATCCTTTACAGAATCGGCAAGTTACTTTCTTCTCAATTCTGGTAGCGTCGATCGAGTCTAGGTTGACGTAAGAACCGCAAAGAGAACGGGCTGGATGAATGCTTATCTTTGGGCGGTCAAGAAAATGCACTACTTGCACTACTGTCGGTATTATGAATTCGTTTTTTCGTCGCATTGGTTGTTGGATCCTCACGGCAAGTCGCATAATGGATTGTTCTGAGAGCCATTGCAGCCGCGCCGAGCCACGAACCGAAAGGCCGTACAGAATTTCGCCTGCTTGATTGCAAGTGCGGTCAAGCAATCCGAAACGATGAAGGCGAAGCAAGTAGGTGTAGCGCTACGGACAGGAATGAATCTTGCAAGCACTCCCCAAGCGCGTGGATTTATTTTTCCGTGCACTTTGAAGATTTTCAAAGCACGAAATGTTAGCGAATTTGTTTTCTTTTGATTTGTCATACAGCGTGACTACCCCTTTCTAGATGTTCAGCAAAGCAGTTCTTCCCTATTAAAGACCCGCGAATTCCGTTCATGCTCCTTTGTTGTTTTTCGCAGCCAAAATTACAACTCGAATTTACAAGGCCTTAAAAGCGTTCTACCGTTCCGCTTTTCGCTTGTATCTTTGCAGCGGCTTGTGCCAGTCAAAGTAGACGGACACCAATTCATCGGCTTCTTCCGCCTCACGAAGAAGCAGCATTTCTTTCTCGGATTCCTCGTCTGGGCGTATGACGTCTTTCAAGATTCCGCC
>JANXXI010000163.1 GCA_025350695.1 Acidobacteriota bacterium | reverse complement strand
AGGAACAAGTTGCGGCCTTGGCTGCCGACGTAAGCCAATTGAAGAATGGCGCCGCCGGGTAATTGGTGTTGGATTGAAGCAGTGTAGGAGAGGATCTTCTCCGGCACCCGATAACCAGGAGCATAGGCGCGAACACCGATTCCGGTAGCCGTGTTGATGTTGAAGTTTTTCACAACAGAGAGAGCATCCACAGGATACCGGCCCACAGTTGTGGTGCTGACGCGGTCACTTTCAATCGGCTGAATCAAATCTTCGCCTTGGCCAGGGCCGTAGTAGTAGCCGGAGCCGATGCGGAGGACCGTTTTGCCCTGAAGCCAAGTAGGAGACCAACTGATTCCTAAGCGAGGTCCAAAATTTGCCTTGGAGGATCGATAGAAGTCGCGGCTGCCGGGAGCGTCCAGTGTGCCAGTAACAATGTTATAGAGCACCACTAAGTTGCGATCCTCGCGCATAGGCGTGTAATATTCGTATCGTAGGCCGTAGCTAATCGTAAGATTGGGGCGAAGACGATATTCGTCTTGAGCGAAGGTACTGAACATCTCCGTCTTGCCGAAACGATTTCCGGTAGCTCCATTGTTAAAGGGACTGGGCGCACTTACGTCGCCAGCGACAGTGATCGTAGGCGTGTTGGCTAAGAAGGAATTCAGGTTGCTGAATGCGTAGGTTACGCCGCCGAGGCGGTCTGTATAAAGGCGCACTTGGCGGAATTCGGCCCCAAACTTGTAAGTGTGATTGCCCTTCACCCAGCTCAGATTGTCGACGTAGCTGAGCGAGTAATTAGTGTAGGGCTGGCCACGGCCATTCGTTGCGCTGGAAGCGCGTACCTGACCCGAAGGGATGGACACACCGGCGCTTGCGCCCTGTCCTCCGATGCCTACCAGAACGTTTGCGCCGGTGATGTTGAGGGTGACTCCGCTAAGGTCAACTCCGCTTACCGTCGGAGCAATGCCGTTGGTGCGAGTCTTGGGACCGTTATAGCCGAACTTGGCTTCATTGATTACGGTGGGGGCGATGACGCGTTGCCAGTTGATTACACCATTCTGAGCAACGGCTTTTTGAAGAAACGCGCTTCCGGAAACGTCGAAGGGCGCAGCGGAATTTCCATCGTCGCGGAACCAGCGGACATAGAAAGCATTCTTGTCGCTCTGCCGGTAATCGAGGCGGACGCTGCCGGAATTCTCGTTTACCACGGAGCGGCCGTCGAGCTGAGCCAGATCGAAGTCAGGGTTGGTCGTAGGACCAAGGTTGCCGTTCGGGAAGGCTCCGAACAAAGGCTTGACCGCGGAATCGACGCAGCGGGCGGTGGAGCCGGTTACGCAGATGGGCAGGTTACGGACGGCGACGCTAGGAGTTTGACCAACCAGCGGGAAACCAGCGCGTTGGCGAAGACCCTCATAGTGTCCAAAGAAGAACAACTGGTCTTTGATGATCGAACCGCCCAACGACCCGCCGAATTGATTCAGGCGAAGAGGTGACTTCTTCAAGCCATCGAAAAAGTTGCGCGCATCCAATTCGTTGTTGCGGAGATATTCAAATACGCTGCCATGATAGGCATTGCCGCCCGACTTCGTGATAATGGTGATCTGTCCGCCGGTTCCCGTGCCATATTCAGCTGGATAGTTGCTCGATTCAACGCGGAATTCCTGCACGGTCTCCAAGCTGGCTTGAAGGCGGAAGGCAGAGGATGTCTGTCCATTCAGATTGCCTGGCGATGCATCAATGATAGAGGATGCTTCCACCCCATCGAAGCGCACGGCATTTTGCTGATTGGCGCGGCCGGAGAAGCGGATGTTATCGTAAGAGCCGCCGCCAGAGGTTTGCGCACCAGGGGCAAGCAGGTAAAGCTGCGAAATTTGACGGCCGTTGATAGGCATCTGCGCCACTTCGCGGGCATTGATATTGGCGCCCACAGAGGCGGAACTTGTATCGATCACGGCCAGTTCGCCAGAGGATACATTTACTTCCGTCGCAACAGAGGAAAGTTGCATTGTGATATTTAGGTTGCGTTCCTGACCAACAGCCAAGTTCACACCCTGGAAAGATGCATCGTTCATTCCGCCGTGGGAAGCGGTAACTGTAAAAGTGGAGGGGCTTAAGTTAGGGACGGAAAACAAGCCTTGCTCGTTTGTAGAAACGGAGCGTTCGGCGCCAGTCTTCTCATTCCGGATTTTGATGGTTGTACCTGGGATCATGGAGCCGGTTGCATCGGCCACTGAGCCGGCCAAGCGGCTCTGATCGAGCTGTGCCAGAGCTAAGGTAGTAAAGACGAGACAAAGTCCTAAAGTTTTCATTCAGCCGCCATGGTAGCAATCGAATGTTGACGGGATGTTACGGTAATATGACAACTCTGCTACAAAGCCAAACGTAATATTACAGTTGCGTTATTCGACAAAGGCCCTCAGCACGTTATTGGCCAATCTGTAACGTTAAACTAAGGTAAAAATCATCGAATCCAAGCTCCCTATCATTACATCCAAATGGGCGGTTGAGCAGAAATGCCAGCCAGTTTGTCCTCCAAGTTGGAGGCGTTATGTTAACTACACTACTGCTGTTCGGAGTGACGGTATCGTTGGCAGCGATATTAATCTTACCGTCACTGCATCGCATTGGGCCTACCGAAATTGGCCTGGTAACGCGCCGGTTCTCGGCGAAGCAACTTAAAGAAGACAACCCTTTAGCCTTCGAAGGAGAGGCCGGCTATCAGGCGGAATTGCTGATGCCCGGTCTCCGTTTCAAGTTTTGGATCGTCTACGCTGTGGAGAAGCACCCTTGGGTGCAAATCCCCGCCGGCCAAATTGGCGTAGTGATTGCTCAAGTGGGCCAGCCCTTGCCGACGC
>JANXXI010000143.1 GCA_025350695.1 Acidobacteriota bacterium | reverse complement strand
GCCGCGTTATGGGCAAAAAGCGATCCCGTCACACAATCCAACACCGATGAAGAAACAGAAAAGGAAACAGAATAATGACTTCTCTTCAGAATAAAATTGACTTTGCCGTTGTCCTCAGCGTCAAACACGCCAACCCCAACGGCGATCCATTGAATGGGAATCGCCCACGTACAGACTACAACGGGTTCGGAGAAATCACGGACGTTTGCATCAAACGCAAACTGCGTGACCGGCTGCTCGAAAGTGGTCAGGATATATTCGTCCAATCCGACGACCGCAAAAAGGATGATGCAACGAGCTTGAAAGATAGAGCTGAAAAAGTATTGGGCAAGGCTTTTGGCTCATCAGAAACTACAAAGCTCGCCTGCGAAAAATGGTTTGATGTCAGGGCGTTCGGGCAGCTTTTCGCCATGACTTCAAAGAAAACCAAGAAAAAAGAAGGCGAGGAAGAGGGCGACACCAAAGGCGTTTCAATTCCGATCCGTGGGCCTGTCACAATCCAATCCGCCTTCAGCCAGGAGCCCGTGGAAATTACATCAACCCAAATAACAAAAAGCGTGAGCGGAGAAGGCGATGGCTCAAAGCGGGGCTCAGACACCATGGGCATGAAGCATCGTGTCGACGGCGCAATCTACGCATTTTTTGGCAGCATGAATCCCCAACTAGCCGAACGCACGGGCTTCAGCGATCAGGACGCGGAAGTTGTCAAACAAATGCTTCCCAAATTATTCGAAAACGACGCCTCCTCTGCCCGCCCCGAAGGCAGTATGGAAGTCCTCAAGGTCGTCTGGTGGAAGCACAACAGCAAGGCCGGGCAATACTCATCCGCCAAAGTCCACCGATCGGTTTCCGTAAAATCAAATGGAGAAATAGAGATCCACTCACTCGATGGCTTAATTCCAGAGATCATTCCGGGCTTTTAACCATCGTGTACCTACCCGCCGACCTGCTGCCGCTCTCCGCCCTCCAACACCTCGCCTTCTGCGAGCGGCAGTGGGGCCTCATCCACATCGAACAAGCTTGGTCCGAAAACCGCTTCACCGCTGAAGGCAAAGTCCTCCACGAAAAAACCGACCACGGCCCCGACGAAACCAAACACGGCACCCGCATCGTCCGCTCCCTCGCCATTCGCAGCCTCCGCCTTGGCCTCTCCGGCATCGCCGACGTTGTCGAATTTCCCAAAGCCGCTAAATCCCCGCCCCTGCCCGTCGAATACAAACGCGGCAAACCCAAATCCGGCCAATGGGACGAAATCCAACTCTGCGCCCAGGCCCTTTGCCTCGAAGAAATGCTCCAAATCCCCATCCCTGCCGGAGCCCTCTACTACGGCCAACCCCGCCGCCGCACCCTCGTCGATTTCACCCCACAACTTCGCACCGCCACCGAGCAAACCGCCGCCCGCATGCATGAACTCTACCGCGCCGCCAAAACGCCTCCACCCGTCTACGAACGCGCCAAATGCCGAGCCTGCTCACTCATCGAAATCTGCCAACCCATGCTGCCGCAACGCAAAACCGCCGCCGCCTACCTCGAAGCAGCCATCGCCGAATCTCTCCTGCCGGACCCAGAATGAAAAAGCTACTCAACACCCTATACGTCACAACACAAGGCGTCTACCTGCACCGCGAAGGCGAGGCCGTCGCCGTCAAACGCGATGACGAAACGCTCCTAAACCTCCCCATCCACACCATCAGCGGCATTGTCTGTTTTGGGCGAGTTTCCATGAGCCCCCCGCTCATGGGTTTCTGCGGCGAACGCGGCGTTCTCGTCAGTTTTCTCTCCGAAAGTGGCCGCTTCCTCGCCCGCGTCCAGGGCGGCGCCACCGGCAACATCCTCCTTCGTCGCGGCCAGTACCGGTCTGCGGACGACCCGGCCAAAAGCGCCCAACTGGCGCGCATTTTCATCATGGCCAAAATCGCCAATGGCCGAAACGTTCTGCAACGCGCCGTTCGCGAAAAGTCTGCCGACCAGGCCGCCATCGCCGCAGCATCCGCCTATCTCGCCCGCTCCCTCGAACACATGGCCCGCTGTCCCGACGACCCCCTCGACACTCTCCGAGGCATGGAGGGCGATTGCGCCCGCGAATATTTTTCCGTTTTCGACCACATGATCGTTGCGCAAAAAAACGGCTTCCAATTCAAAGGCCGCTCCCGCCACCCGCCGCTTGATGAGGTCAACGCCCTGCTATCTTTCATCTACACGTTATTGGTGCATGACGTCGAGAGCGCCCTCGAAGGGGTTGGGCTCGATCCCTATTGCGGCTTCCTGCATCGCGACAGGCCCGGCCGCCCCAGCCTGGCGCTAGACCTCATGGAGGAACTCCGGCCCATCCTGGCCGACCGTTTGGTGCTCAGCCTGATCAACCGGCAGCAAGTAAGTAAGAGCGATTTCAAACGGACCGAAAGCGGCGCAGTTGTCATGGATGACGCAGCTCGCAAGCTGGTCTTGACCGCATGGCAGAAACGGAAGCAGGAGGAAGTGCAGCATCCATTTTTGGAAGAGACGGCGCCAATCGGATTGCTGCCGCATTTGCAGGCCATGCTGCTTGCCCGCTTCCTTCGTAGTGATCTGGACGCATATCCGGCACTGATTTGGAAATGACTCTTCGAGAGGATTTGGAGGCTGGCGGATGCTGGTTCTGGTAACTTACGACGTGAATACAGAAACACCTCAAGGCCGGCGGCGCTTGCGACGCGTGGCGCGTATTTGTGAGAATCACGGTCAGCGGGTTCAGAATTCCGTGTTTGAGTGTAGTGTGGATCAATCGCAATACGTAGCCCTTCGCGCAAAGCTTGTCGGGGAAATGGATCCGGGCACCGACAGCATTCGGTTCTATTTTCTTGGGAATGAGTGGAGAAACCGGGTGGATCATGTTGGGGCGAAACCGAGTTACGACCCGGAGGCGCCGTTGATCTTGTGAAGCTCCGCGAATCACAAGTGGTTGCAATATTCCCGCACCTTTCGCGTTTGTCAATAAGTGGGGTAGGGCCAACAGATAGCGGGGACACTTCGGCGGGGATGGATCATCGTTATAGCCATTTCGAGAACGTGCGCGTAATCATCCTTGTAAACTGTAGGTAGTCAATCGAGAATATCGGTTGCGGTCGCGCCCCCCCGGGGGCGCGTGGATTGAAACGTGAACTGTGCGCAGAGCGGTTCGTCACGCGGACGTCGCGCCCCCCCGGGGGCGCGTGGATTGAAACCATCCTTGCGAGGATGGATGGAGAAAGTTATTGGGTCGCGC
>JANXXI010000073.1 GCA_025350695.1 Acidobacteriota bacterium | reverse complement strand
CGATGAAGCCCTGCAACGCGTTCGCCTCAAGCCAGACGCATTCCACGGCGAATGGAACTACTCCATCCTTCCGGGCGTGAAGGCATAACTGTCCATGTTATTGTTGCTAGCTGCCTAAGGCGCGCACGGCGCGACGCCTAGAACAACAGACCGACCGCCTTTGAGGCGGCCCAACTCATCAAGCCACCCGCTTCGCGGGGGGTGTCTGACTAACTCATCGTTCGGGCGGACATCGGATAAGTCTGATCCGATCAAGCTTAAGCGTTGCGCAAACAACCCTTTTTGGAACGCGCCGTTACGCCTTCCCCGACCTTGAGCGAGGAACGAACACCCCGCAAGCGATTGGCGTGACTGTACCGGGTTGCGCGGCGTCGAGGGCGGCGGCTATTGCTTGGAGATGCGGTCTGACGACCGGCCAGTTAATCGCGGACATAATCAATACTGCGAATGGGTGCCCCACAAGGTTCTGCTGGTTTTGCATGTTTTTGTCGCCGGCAAGAAACACGTTGAAGCCTTCGCGCTCTATCAACGCGAGCAGCGCGCCGTTCTTGATGCCGCCCCATTGCATGCTGACGACCGTCGAAATGTCATAACCAGTCAAGGCACGGGCCAGTTTCCGCGGCACGTCCTCATCGAAAAAGACCTTCAAGGCTGCGCCTGAAGTTGATGCGCCGCGCGATATTCGAGAATGGAGCGAATCGCATCGAGACCAGCTTCCGGGTAGCAATCCAGCGTTTCGGCAAGGGCCGCGTCCGGCGATAATCCCTCATCGCGGAAAGCGTCATAGTTGCCGGTAATGGCCTCGACCGGCAAGCGTGTATCTTTCAGCAACGGCGCGCCGCTGACTTTGCCGGGGATGACTTCCACCAACGGGCATTGCGACCAATCGAGAGTTTCCATGTTGTCACCTTCCTTTCATCGTAGCGTTTTAGCACGTTTTGCGGACAGGGTCACGCATGGCGCGGAAATCCCGAAACCTACCCCATTGTGGGACAGCGTGCGTGTTATCGAGCAGGGGCTTGTTAACTGTTGCGCCAGTTTTCAATTGCCAGTTTTACCCCGAGCCTTGCTTCCGCGCCGTGGCCTTGATGACCGCTGCTTCATAGTAATCATTCGCTGTCGGCGTAATCTGTTCGTTTTGGTTCAACCACGCTACCGCCTTTTTCAATTGGCTCGACGCTCCTTTTGCTTCAAGGCCAAAGACAATCTCATGAACGGTAACGCTGGTAAAAGTGAATGCGCCATGCTGACGGGCATAGTTCGCGGCATGACGCGCGACGATTTTGTCGTGACCTTTGAAGTACTCAGAAAGGATGTCTGTATCCAGTAAAACCTTGGACATCAGAGCGCGTTCGACGGATTGCTGGGGCGGCGTCTTTCCTCGTAAGCGAGTTCGACCACTTCATCCAGCAACGCAGCATCTTCCGGGCTGCCAAACAGGCCAAGCCCTTGTTCAAAGACTGTTGCGTCCGCACGGGCTTTCCCTGCGGGACGGCGCCGGTCAAGCCATGCATGGAGTTCAGCCAATTCCTGCGGCTGCAGGCCGTCAATGGCGCGTTCAATGTCCTGTAGTGAATTCATGGCAGCGCTCCCGTCTCTCTTTCCACAATACCGGAATATGGGGGTCTATGTCACGAATTGCAAGAACGGCAGGGAACCCCGAAACTTACCCTTAAGGGGACACATGAGGCTTCAGTTGGTACAAGGAGAATAGCGGTACTGATAAACTCCACAGTGCGCGACTTCCCGCGAGTTAGGCGGTCCTGCCCTGCCTGTTCCGATGGAAAGCCGACAGGTTGTTCACTACCGTGTCTTCAATTCTTGCAAGGTAGCCCAGAACCGGTCGCCGTTCAATTTTTGAACCCAGTACTGAGTGATCTGATTGGAAGGTGAACACCGCGCCCCGACGACAAGGCCTTCCCCTGCATCGGCGCGCACTTTCGCGTTAATCTTCAGCGCGAAGCAGTCCGGCGGGCTCGACGAGGTGGGACGACCCGGCAACAGCAGCGATGTCAGCAAAAAAACACCCTTCTCCGTAAGTTCGTAGACAGGCTCGACCACCGTCGAAGCAAACGGCCCGATTCCGTGTATCTGCAAGACGGCTTCTTCCTTCGTCCACGCAAAGTGTTCCATGTTTTTCGGGGCTACGCCAAAAGTCCCCAGAGCCATTGGCTTCAGAGCAGAGCGGTCGAACCGCCGACCCATGCCCAGCGACCAACTCCCTTTGACGACGGTAATGTTTTCGTCTATCGGATGTGTGTGTGGCAGGGTGATGTATCCCGCATCCTGATGAATCCGGAATACAAACGGCTCACCTGGTTTGGTGAAATCGCCCGACACTTTCTCGAGCCACTGCCCCGGCTGAAATTTGCCGAGCGGGTAAACGTTGTGGGACGCGGAATGGTCCTGTGCCTTGGCATTGTCCCTAGGGACTGAGAACGCCAAGAGAATTACAAGAGAGACAGTTCTTGCTGAAAACACGGCGAACACCTCGTTGTTTAGTATCTTCGGAGTGTATCAATACCGGTCAAACGGCGCAGGGAAACGCGATCAAGGAATCGGGGAGCCGAACGGCTTCATGCCTTTCTCCAAAACTGTCTTCGGAAATTGATCAGTGCCGCACAAAATGAAGGAGCCAAAGTCCTTGTACCGGTCTCCGGCAGGCGCGACGGGACCGGTTCTGACCCATTCTTGAAGGGCGAGCAAGTCTGACACCGAAATCCGGCGCTCTTCCAC
>JANXXI010000042.1 GCA_025350695.1 Acidobacteriota bacterium | reverse complement strand
AAGCGCCTGCTCCAGCGGAATGGGACCTTTGGCGATCCGTTCGGCCAGCGTCTCGCCCTCGATCAGCTCCATCACCATGTAGTTCGGGCCGATGTCGTGCAGTGTGCAGATGTTGGGATGGTTCAGGGAAGCGACGCTGCGGGCTTCGCGCTCGAAACGCGCGCGAGCGTCTTCGCGTTGGGCGATATGGGCGGGTAATACCTTGATGGCCACGGAACGGTCGAGCCGCGTGTCGCGGGCTTTGTACACTTCGCCCATCCCGCCGGTGCCGAGCGGCGAGAGGATTTCGTACGGTCCGAGTTTGTCACCAGTTGCGAGGGGCATCGGTCACATCAGTTTATCGCATAGAGGCCTGGCGCAATTTCCGTCAGAGCAGATCCAGCAATCGCGCCATATTCAAGTCGCAGTCCCTAATAATTTTGTGCAACAAACCAGGGCTGATGGTTTCTCCAGCATGGATGGGCACAACGGTCGAGCGGCCATCTGCGTGGCGCAGGAAATGGTGGCTGCCCCGAACTCGAACTTGCTCGAAGCCGATATCAGCGAGAGCGCGCACGAGTTGCTTGCCGGTGGGGCGCGGAGCGTTGCTCATGCAGCAATAGTTACGCGCTGAATTCCAATGAATTCAAGGGAGGGCGAGTCACTACCTTGCACTTCCAGACACAGGGCGATGGCTTCGCGAATCCGGTCCATGACCTCGTCCAATGATTGCGCCTGCGTGTGGCAACCTGTCAGTTGAGGAACTGAGGCGATGACCCTGACAATTTCAAAGAACCTCTCGCTAATGGGCTGTGGTTATCCGGAATGATTTGTGCAAACAGCAAATTCTTAGAAAAAGCGATTGCGCACTTCAAAGAAGCACTCAGCCCACGATCTGAAAGCAATGATTAAAGACTCCCTCCGTCAACTCGACCCTACCCCCGAGCTAGTGGATACGTCAGCGTCTCCATCAGCCAATCCCGATTCTCCCGCACCGACTCATTAAGCTTCACGCACAACTCCGCGCGGTGCTCATATAAGCGATACCCAGATCGCGGCCGTAAGTACCCACGCGCCCTTGGCTCCTCGGCAAACAAACGCTCGTCACCAATCTCCGCTGCCCGTTGTTCATACCCCTTGCGGTTGTCCAGCAATGCCTTTACCAAGAACGGCATGATCATCGAAAAGTCGCCCTGCATGCTTTCCGTGGATTGTTGGTAGGTGTCCTTATCCACCTTGCCCCACGTCACGGCTTCCGCCGGAGGACACGACGATAGCGATCCATCCGTCACCGGCGCCGTCACAATCTGCACATCGAATTCGTATCCTTTCACATCAGGAATCCCCAGCACTTGCCCCAATGCCGGTTCCGGCTGCAAGTTGTAATTCTTTGGCACGCCGCCGCCCAAGATCAACGTCGCTAGCGCCTTCACCGGGTTATCGAACAGCCCCCAGCGATGATAAGCGCACGCTTCAAACACTTCGGCGTGTAAGTCAAGATCGAAGCCGTATTCGCCGATCAGCCCCGCCTGCCGCATCGCCCACAGCTTCATCGAATTCAAAAACACGCTGCCATCACCGGGAGCGCCGACGAACACCGGAATCGCCAAGCGATGACAAGTCGATAGCAATCCAGCATCCACGCCGTTCGCTTTCTCCTGCGCTGCATAGTATGCGCCGAGTAAGTTGCGTAACTCAGTGCCCGTCATCTTCTTTTGGAACTCAGGGCGCTGCAAGATCGCTGTCAGGAAGCGATCCTGATCGAGCAGCACATCCTCATCGAAAGCCATGTCCGTTACACGGATTGTACGCTCATCACGTAAGGCCCCGTCATCGCCGAAAATGGGCACTTCAAACACGGGATCACGATGCGCGTTTAAGCTGCGATGGCCGTCGTGATAACACACAGCATCCGTCGTCGAAAGATACGCCACCCAGCCGGTTTCGAGCAATGGCAACAGCCACACCTGATGTTGGCCCGAAATAGTCACCGGCCCAGCCACCGCCAGAGTGAACGGGCAGCCCATGCCGATCGCGCGATCCAAAATCGTATAAATTCGACGCAGATAGGCGCCGCCGAATGCGGGCAGACAATGACGGAAAATTTCGTCCAGACTCACACACTGGTCCACTGGCCGCACCCGCACGGTGCGGCGCGAAGAATCATGATTCATGGGTTAATTGCGCTCCAGATAGGGAATGCCGCGCTCCATCCAATCGGGCTTGGGCGCGCCCTTCAAATAGTAATCAAAGTACTGCTTCAATCTCATTGTATAGTCCTTCTGATTTTCACGCTTTCGCAAATTGTGGGGCTCGCCATTGTAGTTAAACAGATAGGCTTCCTTGCCGTTGCGGCGTAGCGCCAGAAAGAATTCGATGCCCTGGGTCCACGGCACGGCATCATCGGCATCGTTGTGGATCATCATCAAAGGAGTCTCCACTTTATCGGCCGCGAACACCGGCGAGTTTTCAAGGTATCGCATCGGATACTCCCACAAGCTGCCTCCAATGCGGCTCTGATCGCGCTCATATTGAAACTGCCGGGGCATTCCGGAGCCGTAGCGAATGCCGTCATAGGCTGACGTCATATTCGCCACAGGCGCGCCTGCTGACGCAGCCTTAAATCGATTTGTCTTTGTAACCATGTAGGCGATCTGATAGCCGCCCCAGCTATGGCCTTGAATGCCGATGTTCGCTTCATCAATGAAGCCCAGCCGGACGGCCGCATCCACTGCCGGCATCACACATTGCAGCGAACTCATTCCGGGTGCGCCGGTCTTATAGACGATGTCCGGCTGCAGAACCACGTAGCCGTTGCTTGTGTAGAACGCCGCGTTGATGCTGTTAGTCGGCCTTGGAGTTGGGAAGCTATGCAACTCACTTGACCTTTTTTCGTAGATGTAGACGATCATCGGGTACTTCTTCTTCGGGTCGAAATTAGCGGGCTTTTCGAGTAATGCCTTTAGGGGCGTCCCATCCAGATTCCGGAATTCAATCAGTTCGGCAGCGCCCCACTCATACTTACTAACTTGCGCTGATAGCTTAGTAACTTGCTTCGGGGTTGAAAACTCAACGTCGGTCAAATATAGATCGGGCGGTTCGCGAAACGATGCCGCGGTGAAAACAATAGCCCCACTATCCTTCGCGCGCAAGACGGCCTTGTAATTCTTAGGCCCCCACATCAGCTTCTTCGGCTCCGAATCGAAATCAAAGCTACCGGTCCAATACCCAGTGCTGTAATCGCCCAAACTCTCTCCACGCAGCAGCAGAGGCTTGCCGTTGTCGATGCCCGGATCACGTCCCGCGTTTGTCCGAGTTCCCTGGACGGGCCGGATCGGATCGTAGCGGTACTGGACCTTACTTTGCCGCCCCAAGCCACGGGTGATCATCCTTGAAATACTACCGTCTACCGCAAACTGCCACACATCGTACTTGTCGTACAGCAACACCCACTCACTGTCTTTAGTCCAGCCGGCAATCCCATGAGGTCCGGGCGCACGGGGATGATCGTCATCCTCGTTATCGAAGCGAACACCGACGTTGCCAGTCAGCTTCAAAGTAACGGTATCTTTCACGTTCACAAGCACCCAATCCTTGCCGTCGAAGTAAACAGCCCTGCGGCCATCGGGCGACCAATTCAACCCGCTGCGCGATTTGCGCGCCACGATGCTGCGCTGCCCGCTGGCGGTATCCAGAAAGTAGACGTCGTCCGCTTTCGAATCCCACTCGGCGCTAATGCGATACGGGCGATCGTCGCTGGCAAAGGCAAAGTCTCCCTGTAAATTAGGCGTCAAGCGTTGCACGCTTAAGTCAGCCAACTGCACGAAGGTCTTCGTTTCCAGGTGAAAGACTCCTTGATAGGAAAGATCACGCTGCTGATTGGCTCGCACTTTTTGAATGGTCTGGACGTTATCGTCCTTCCAATGCCACAAATCGAATTGGGCCTTTTCCTCCTCCCCTCCGGCGGCCTTTTTCGGAGTGGGCCGCTTGGGAGGAACGGTTCCCATGAAGACACGCTTGCCATCGCTTGAAAACGAAACTGCGCCTTTTGTGCTGATCTGCCAACGTGGGCGGAACCCGGTAATTGCGGGCGTTACCCATTCTTCGGCCTTTGGATCGCCTCGCTTCCAACCCAGCAGTTTGGAGCTTGTGTCGGTCGCCACAACCAGTGCTAGCAACTTTTGCGAATCATCCCAAGTCAGCTTGGCGTACTTGCCCTTACCTTGGACAATCGCCACGGACACATCGTCCGAACCGAAGGCAACCGTGTACACGCCGTTCACCTCTTCCTGTTTCGCCTCCAGGGTGTAAACCAGCAACTTGCCGTCTTTGGTTAACGTGAATTCGCCCGTTTCATTTAATATTCGTTCTTGGCCGGAATTCAGGTCACGGATGACGAGGGCTTTTTCCTTGGCGTCCTTCTGATAGGCAACGACCGAGGCGTTTTCCGCCGCAAGTTGGAAAGACTTCACTTGCCCCGAAGCGAACGTCTCGCCATTGGCTGTGGCCACGATCACCAAGTTGTTCTTCGGCATCTCCTCTGGCCTCTTCTTGGCTTTGCGAGCGACATCCACTTCGGCTTTGGGGGGGAAGGCGAGGAACAACAAATGGGCGCCGTTTGACGAGAACTCAAGCCGGGGCCCTTGCACGACGGCAGGCGTCTCGGTAGGCTCCGCGTTTGGATCGACTGCATCTCGAATCGGCAGAGCGCCAGCGGGAACTCGCGTCTCCTTCATGTTGGAGAGATTCACCAACACAACCTCGCCGTTGCCTACTTCCGGGAAGACTGAGTAGGCCAGCCAGTGGCCGTCGGCGGATATGGACTGCGAAGCGATGGAGCGCCACGAATCGAAATCATTGATGGTGAGCGGTGCAACAACCGGGGCAGGGGCGGGCCGCCTGGCGGGCTGCGCCAATAATGCGGTGGGCAAAAGCAGGGCAAAATGGAGAATGCGAGACAACATGTGACCATTGTACGCGCAGTTGGCTGTTTGCTTTTTTACTGCTGAGGATCGCGAAGAATCTGACGGGCAGCTTCTTTGCCGTCCGCGGCGATAAGCTGGTCAACTAACGATTGCAGCTTTTTCGTTTCAAGACGCTTAAGCTCAGTGGAAACTGGAGCTCCTTCAAATGGTGGCCTTTAGTGGCGATAGTTCTCAGCTATTCATTGCTTTTGAAGGCGCCCATTTCCATAAACCGCTAAGCTTACAGCAGGGGGCTTAGTGAAATTCATCATTGCTTGCATTTTGAGTTGCGCGCTACAAGCGGCTTCGGATCCAAAGAAGACGGAAATACGCGGCATCGTGACAGATGAAGCGGCGGCGCTGATCGAGCATGCGCGGATTGAACTGAACTGCGCAAGCAGTAAGTCGAAGCCAGCCAGCGCCTCGACTACGGAGACGAATGCCAAGGGCGAATTCGCGCTAGAGCATGCCCTAACAGGGGCATGCACGATAAAAATCTCAAGCCCTTTGTTTCATTCTGTACAAGTAAGCCTAGGCCCGCCGAATAAACGCCCTATGGAGCTTGGAACGATCCGGTTAAACGCACGGACTTGATTTGCCCTCCCAAAGCCAGCATTCGACTGTTGGTGAGGGAACTTTCACGCAATCTGACTGTCTAGCCAATCCAACAAGAAGTGATCGAGCCAAAAGCGGGATTTTCCTCGCGCCAGAAAGCTCACATGCCCACCGCGGCGCATTCGCTCAAACCGCACATTTGGGTTCGTTTTCATCACTGGGTGGTCATAACAGGAAATCGGAACAATCGGATCGTCCTCGGCGGCCACCAGCAATAAGGGCACGCTTACCTGACCCATGCGAACTGCCGCCGACTGTGTCGCATAATAATTATCAGCCGTGCCAAAGCCGAAATGTGGCGCGGTGATCTTGTCATCGATCTCGTAAATCGTTCGAACCTGGTCGAGACCCTCGATCGAAAATGCGCCAGGCATTGCCGCCGCGCGCCGTTTCATACGCCTCTTCATGCTCGACAAGAATCGATTCATGTAAATAAAGTTGGCCGGCTCTTCGATCTTTTTCGAGCAAGGGGCCAGTTGAATCGGGGTCGATACGGCGCAAACCCCGGCAATGACGCCTGGCGATTCTACGCTCAGTTCGGCCGCCGCATTCAAAACCTGATTCCCGCCCAGCGAATAACCCACGATGAAGATGGGCCCGCGCCCTTGAGCCGCCAGCGTCCGCGCGATGAACTTGATATCGGTAGTCAACCCGGCATGATACAGAGTCTTGCACCAATTTTCGGTTGGTCCGCAAGTTCGAATGTTGGTGCGATGCACACGCCAACCGGCCATGGCGCCGTAGTGGGCGAAGCTGCGCATGTAGCCGCTTTCGCACGAACCTTCCAGGCCGTGAACCAGCAAAATCTCACCCTTTACCTCACTCGATTGACGATGATGCTCAAGCACCAACACGCGCACGCCCGGCTCGGTTTCATAGACAACGTCGATTGCCGGAAGTTGAGAATCGTCAAGCGGCCTAGGCCAAAAATTCGTAAGAATCGTTAGCCCATGGCCGCTTTCCACTAGAGGATTATAGGGACGCAAACCACTATTTTAGCGAAGGATCACTAAGAGAAGCCCGTTTGTTAAGGTCCTCAGCGAAAATGATCGCCTCCGCGAGTTCTTTCATTGGACGGCGCAAGCGGCGGCTTTCGTTGCGAAGCTGCAGGTAAGCTTCTTCTTCCGTCAGATTATGACGGCGCTGCAAGAGGCCTTTGGCCCGCTCCACTACCTTGCGTTCCTCCAGCATTCGTTGCAGTTTCGCATTTTGTTCAAGCAACTTGGCCTTGCCCAGGGCCGAACCCATTTGTTCACCCATGAAGGTGACCAGCGAAATTTCTTCCGGCGAATGTTCATGCACATCACGATGATGTACATTGATTACACCGATAAGTTCTCCGCTCGATACCAGGGGGACGGAAAGGAAAGCCGCATAAGTATCCTCCACCAAAATTGGGAAGCGCTTAAACCGGGCATCGTCAAATGCTTTCGAGGACAAGGCCACCGGGGATCGGTGTTCAGCCACCCAACCCGTAACGCCTTCACCGACCTTCAAACGTAGAGTGCCAATCTCGGAGGCGTGCGGAACCTGGCTCGCCTGCAAGACAATTTCGTTGGTGTCGTGGTCGAACATGTAGACCAGACACGCATCACAGTCAGTTACTTGAACGGTCAATCCGATAATTTCGCCTAACATCTCGTCGAGCGACCGTTGGCTCGCAACAATGCTACTGATCTTATGTAGAATTGCGACTGGGGATGTAGGAGGTTCCATAACAGTAGTCACAACTCCAGACTAAGGGCAAGAGGCCTTGGGGTCCAATCGAATTTTCTTATTGGAGTCATCCGGCTAGCGCCCGTCTATTGTGGCTAAGTTGTTTATTTTGAGTTAATTAATTTCAGCGAAGTTACAATCACCGAGCTAACAGCTTATTTCTTCGAGGCAGTAAAAGTACCGCTTCCGAGAGTGCCTAACTTCACTGTTCCCTTCATCTTGGCAGCGCTTTCGACGACTCCTTCGTAGACCACATGGAGCTTCTCGCCGCTATATTCCGCATCGAAAGAAAAGGAAATATTGGCGCCTTTGACGACGCCTTTTAGCGGGGCAGTGCCGAGCATGCCGGTGTAAGTGCCGGTAAGTGACTCGCCTTTTTGTTGAAACTCAAATGTGGGGGCGCCGCTACCCGCATCGAGTTCAATGGCGAAATTCCAGTTTCCGGTGACATCGGCCGCCATCAACGAGGAGGCCGCGAGGAGTGCAGTTAGTAAAAGCCGCTTCATGGCGGTTAGGGTACCATAGAAGGATGTTCATCGCCATCCTAAGCATGGTTATTTTGTGCGTGATGGTGGTGGGAGCCTGGATCGCCATCAATCCCCCGACGAAGTGGGTCAACGACAAGGACGAACCGAAGGGACCCAAACCGTAAGTGGGTTTAGGCGCCTGGGTCCAGACACACTTGTGCGTTAGGGCTGAGACTTTCGTTTTGAACTTCGCGGAGGCGGGCTGCATTTGTTTCAACTGAAAGAACGCCACCGAGCGATCTGCCTGGTTTGCCAAGCTTCGCGGAGCCGATTTCCCAACCAGCGCCGCTTATCCAGTGATTGCACCGCTACAACCCGCGCAACCCGATTGAAAAACAACAACTTGAACCGGTCCAAGACCGGCTGCGACAAGCCAGCGATATGCGCGAATACGGGTTCGGCGCCTTCCGCGGTCTTCGCGGCGCTTGCCTCGCCAGTCATGGCGACCAGTAGCTCCGCCGGGGTCTTGCCTTGGGCGGTTTTCTCACCCTCGCGGCCCGCGTCACTTTGCCGCCGAGCTTGATCCCAGGCTGACGAGAAACTCGTCAAGTTGGTCGAGCGTTTCAGGCATCCCGCTCGTCGATCCGTTGGCGGCCGCGGCGTCGAGCGCTTCCTTCGAGGGATAGAGATCGTGCACCACCAACAACGTCTTGCCGGCGTTTTCATCGAAGGTCACCGTGGTGACGGTCTCGACGTTTTCACCTTCCTCGTTCGTCCAAACGAGGCGCGAGTGCGGTGTCACTTCGCGATACGTGCCGAAGAACTCCATGGTCGAACCCTGGTGGCTAAACACTAAACGATACTGCCCCCCAACACGAACATCCATCTCGCAGGAGAGCAGGGTCAGATCATACGACTTTGGTGCCCACCACCTCCTGAAAAGTTCCGCCTTGGTCCACGCCTCGAACACGAGGCGCGCAGGACCGTTGACGGTTCGCGTCACAACGAGCTCGCGCTCGGACTTCCGTTCCACCGCCGTGCTGCTCTTCGTGGGGGTGGCCTCACTTTCTCTTATTTCGTCCATCTGCTTTCTCCTTCCGTTTCAATTCCTCGACAACCTTGTCCAACTCGTCGAAACGTGCGGCCCAGAGCTGGCGGTACCTCTCGATCCATGCCGCCTCTTCTTGCAGCCCGAGTAGACCCAACTTGCAGGTCCGCACGCGCCCGACCTTCTCCGTGGTGACTAGCCCTGCTTGTTCCAAGACGCCTACATGCTTCTTCATGCCCGTGAGGGTCATGTGGAACTTTTCGGCAAGGGCCGTGATCGAAGCGTCCGCACGCCCGAGCTGTTCCAAAACGCCGCGTCGGGTGGCGTCCGAGAGTGCGCCGAACGAGGCATCGAAGTGGGGCTGGCAATACTGAACCATGTGGTTCAGTATACAGCACGGATTGGTGGCATGCAATGGGAGGCTGAGCGGGCGCTGCGTTGCCGGGCCCGGTGCACGGCGACGTACCACCCAAGTCGGCTCCTGATCTAACCCGTCCGCTGGTACGGCGGTTTGTCCGACGATGCGACCATGCTAGTGCCCCGCGATGGCAGCGCCGCTCTTGAGCGTGTTCTCCCATATCTCCGCCAAAAACCTTCCGGCAAAGTAGTTCCTGGCTTCCACCGCTACAACCTACCGAGTATCGCCCGTACCGGCACATTCGCTGTGCCGGAAAACTCGATCCTTCGTGACTCTAGAGGGCCATACTTTGCCGGAACCCGTCCGGTTAGCGCGGACGGCGTCACCCGCAGCGGAACTTGCTAAAGCCATAGTCCTGCAAAAGGGAGCGTACGATTGGCATTATGAAAACTATGCAAAGTATCTTCGACGCGGCGGGCGGGATCAACGGTATGCGACGTCTTGCGGACGCCTGGCACCGCCGGGTGATCGCGGACGAAGTGGTGAGCCATGCGTTCAGCCACGGCTTTCACCCCGAGCACACAGAGCGACTCACGGCTTATTGGGCCGAGGCGCTCGGCGGCCCCGCCATGTATTCCGCCTCTTATGGTGACGAGACCACCGTCGTCAAGATGCACAGCGGAAACGGGGAGCACGACGAAATGGATCGCCGCGCGATTGCGTGCTTCGATCAGGCTATGGTTGATGTCGGCCTCGCTGACGATGATGTACTGCGACAAGTGCTGCACGACTACTTCGCCTGGGCGACCACTACAACGATGTCCCGCTACCACCAGTCCGCTGATGATGTGCCTGGCGGACTGAGCATCCCACGCTGGTCATGGGATGGGCTCCAGCGTTAAGACTCCACGGGTGACCCGCACGACACCGGTGTTGGTCCTATTATTGTTCGTCAACTCTGCTGCGTCTGACATTCGCCCGCAGCGCCCCGCAGAGGGCCAACGCCAATCCCATGGCCCCGAAAGTTGAGGGTTCAGGAACGGGGGAGGCCACATAATCGTAGCCGATTACGTCCATTTGCCGGTAACCCACGCCGGTGAGTGCGTTGGCAACGCCGGGGCTGTTGAAAGCGTTGAAGGCATCATTTCCGCCACTGGCCCAGTCGGAAGCGTCGCCACCGTTGGAGGCGGCGTTGTTATAGCCATACAAAAGCGTGTTCCCGCCGTCGATGGAAAAGAAGACTCCGCCGCCATTCGATGCATAGCCGCGCGCGCCCGGTCCCGTGTAGCGGAACAGATCGTTCAGCATGTAGCCAGGGTTCGTTCCATCAAGCTTGTAACCCTCTAGGCCAATTCGTCCCATGATTTCGGACACTTCGTGCATGGCGACACCCACGAAATCAAACTGGTTGACGGTAATGCCGTCCGCGGGATTATAGTCGTAGGCATAACTTGTACCAAAGGTGAATGTCCCGTCCGTGGTGAGGTCGTCACCGATCAGGCCCAACGCCTTCGCTTGCGCTTTTGCCACCCACCAATTGCCCGCTCCTGCGGTGGGGTCGGTTAGGGTGGAAGCAAAAGATCCGCTCGAGCCAGTGGCTGTGATATCGTCAGCCGTCTTCTTATCGCCAAACAGCGCGTTACGAATGGAGGTGAAGCCGAATCCATATAAACTGGTGCTGCTTTGACCCAACACGCCCGGCGCGGCGGTGGCCTGCACCGTAATGTTTATGTTGATGTTGTCGGAAAAGTGCGCGGTCAACATTGAAGCAGCCAGAGCGAACGCATTGTGGACGCTTGTAATTTGGCCCACCGAATAGCCGGCGTTGCTCATACTGATATCGTCATAGGTTGCATTGATTACCATCGTAGCCTGTAAGGGAAAGCATGCAATTGCGGCTAAGCACAATATTGAGTGGTTGAAAATAGACATGAAGAGCTATAAGCTATCCCAACTGTAGAGCTAGGCCAATGGAAGGTCAATAACTTATTGCGATACTAAGTATCATGAGTTACTTACTTAGGTTGACTTACTTAGTTCTCACGGGGGAACGGCTGTTCCACAGGGGCAGAGGCTACATTCGGCTTCGACAATTCATTCAAACACTTGGCCGATTACCGCTTTCTCTACTATCGCTCAAGTGGTGCGCGGCCAGCTTGTTGAAAAACTCAATTTCGGAATTTAGGCTAGCCCCTGAAAGCGCTGTCTCGGCGATCAAGAGAATGGTCGCGTAGAACAAGAAGCAAGCGCCCAGAATCCCTAAAACCAAGGGCACCCAACTGAAATGGCTGAATGCGATGGACGCCGCGCCAATGGCGACACTGGTGGCGACAAAAATTCCTGAAGCAACGTAGAGCAGCCGCAAGCAGCGCTGCAGCAACTGCGCTCGCTTGCTCTGCAATTCTACTTGCGCGGCCATCATGTTTTGCCGTTCCGCCTGCAAGGATTCGGGGTGATCTTCATTCAGCAGCCGCTCCATGTCAACGGACAGCGCCCGGACACGATCCATGCAGCGGCCCAGGCGCGCCGAAGTGGAAATGATGAAGGTGCCTGTCGCAGACAGCAACAGCGCTGGAGTGATCATTGAAGTGAGCACCGCCAGCGCTGCTGAAAGAGTAGATTCGCGTAATTCGTGGAGCAGTTGAGGGAACACTACTCCTATTCTACTTAGTGAGCCGTTCCGTCTGTTTTGTGATTGAAGAACATCACGTTGCCTGAGCCGCCGCCGCCTTCTTCCATCTTGTAGTCGGCGGGCACCTCGAACAAGGTGCGCAAGGGCTCGCCTCGGCGGACGTTCGTTAGCTTGAAGGACGTCTCCCCGGTACGAGGATCACTGCGGCGCGTCTGCACCGCTGTTTGCAATTCCGTCGAAGTCCAAGTTTCCGTCACCGTATCAATCGGACGTTCATTGCCGATGGTTCCAGCTGCCAGCGTAACTGTTGTGCGGGAGCCGGTGCATTCGACGCCTTCAATCACCTTCTTGCCCAACTGGTCAACCTTGGCGTTTTTCGCCTCCCCTAATGAGCCACCGGCAAAAGACATTGCCGGCATGGCGTGGACCATTGTTTCCCCATGTGCGCCAGCCGGCAGATGCCCCGCTGCGCCTGTATGGAGCCTTTCCGCCTCCGCCTTAGCTTCCTCGGCCAGATGCCCCGCTGCGCCTGTATGGAGCCTTTCCGCCTCCGCCTTGGCTTCCTCGCCAACTTTACGCACTACCGTTTCTTCCCCATTCGGACCCTTAACGCGCTTTTCAAAGATCACATCGCCATTCGTTGAGCGCACTGTAATCGTTTGCCCGGCACTGTTACTTGACGTCCGTGAAGAACTAGCGGAAGAGCCGGAGCTACTGGACCGATTCATTACGAAAGCGCCGCCATTGCCGGAAAGCGAGATCTTGCGAGCCGTCTTTTTTTCGGGATCAAGGATGTAACTAACCTTGGCCACGGGATCATTAATGAAAATCATTTTCTTCGCGGCGGCTCCAGGCAAAGGAAGCGACTCTTCGCGCCTGGTGCGCCCTTGCCCATCGCGGTAAACTTGCGATGTGGTCTTGTGCGTGATACGGTTCCCATCGGTCAATGCCTGGATGGACTCTGTCACCGACTCCGCTGAATACGGCGCGCTTGCCACCGGTTTTCCGTCGAAGCTGAATTCGTTCGAGACGAACGTGAACGTGTCACCCAAAGACGAGCCCGCCGTTGTTACAACCGGCGATCCGTTCACAATCACTCTTACTTCCTTGCGTACTTCCTGGTTCACCGTCGTCTGAGCGGTAGCCATCGCGCTTGCAGCCAAAACACCCGCCGCGATTAGTTTCGTTTTCATACTTTGTGTTCTCCTTGGATTATTGAACAAAACGGACTGCCCTGGCGATTCCATCTTCGCTCAGGACCAAATCTGCTTGAATTGCGTCGTTCATGCGGTTCATGTTAACCGGCAGGCCGACCCGGAACATCGCCGATCTAGGCACACGCACTCTCACCACACTGCCTCGATCGATCGAAATCGGTCCTTCCTCAAGCGGGAAGAATTCTGTATAGGTTTCGGGGACGGATGCACTCAATACTGGAACAACTTCGTCGGCTTGTGGCTGCATCCTTGGCGCTGGAACCCGGCGCTTACTTTGTGCGGGCGTTGTTGCCACAGCCATTTGAGCCGGGACCACCTTCGGGGCATCCATCGCCGGAACCGGCGCGAGCGGAGCGGGCGGCTCAGGCTGGTCAAACGCCAATGAAGGATTCCGCTGCGGCTTGCTGCTCCAGACAGAAGCACCGGCAATCAGCGCAAACACAGCGGCCGCGGCTAACCACCAGACGCGCCCATTCAGCCTTGGTTTTGGCGCGGTGGCCCCATGTTTACGACGAAACTCTTCAACCAATTGAGATTCCAAATTAGCGGAAGGGGTATGCGTTTCACGCCACTGCCGCGCTAATTCCCGCCATTCGAATTGTGATTCATCCCGCTTCATTAGATTCACCTCAACTGCCGCTTACAAGCTTCCCCATCCCTTAACTTTGCCGCCAACATCGCACGGGCTCTCGATAGTCGCGAGCGAATTGTCCCCACGGGACACCCAAGCAATCCGGCCGCCACGTCGTAGTTAGCTTCTTCAAGATCACACAATACCAGGACTTCGCGGAACGGCGAAGGCAACTCGGCAATTGCCTCATCTAACGCATCAAGCCTTTCCCGATGCGTCAACGCATCAAGAACACTCTCCTGCGTGCTAAGAGCTTCCGGAAGATCAAAGCCTTCGGTGTCCTGCGCGAAGGCAATATAACGGCTCTCTTTTTCAAGCCGCTTCCGCGTTTGATTCCGCGCAACGCTATAGAGCCAGGACTGAATTGAACCTTTTTCGGGGTCTAATGTTTGCGCGCTATTCATCAAGGCGACAAAAACCTCTTGTACAATTTCCTCAGCCCAATCTTTACGGCCACAAATCGCGAACGCAAATCGATAAACTCCTCCGTTCCTGCGCCGAAATAGATCGACAAAGGCGTTTTCATCGCCTTTTTGGATTCGACCGAGCAATTGTTCATCCGTCTGGGTTTGCATTAATCTAAGTGCTTCAGGCGATCATCCTACAAAAGGTAAATTCTTTGAGGCGGTGAAATAGTTCCCGCATTTTGAGTTATCATGACACGGAAAGTGAAAATTTTGTACCCTAACATTATCAATACGTTGGCGGCGATCTCACTCCTCTTGACACGTTCGGCTCTGGCGCAGGATTCGCCGGTGACGACCGATGGTCCTGAAAAGATCGACCAGTCAAAATCAGCCGACCCTGCCACCCCGCCGAAGAAGAAAGAAGATTCCGGTTACTTCCAATTAGACGGCGCTCAGCGGCGTGGCGTTTTGCTGCATAGACTTACCGGCTATCAGATGATCTACGAAACAGTGCCGGGCACGATCACCGATCACGCCCGCAACTTCCCCGATGCGTGGGGTCGGGGCTTTGGCGGACTAGGTAAACGTTTTGGAAGCCAATACGGACAGTTCGCCGCCGATGAAGTCATTGAATTCGGATTCGCCGCGTGGCGGCAGGAAGATCCAAGGTACCATGCTAAAGCCATGGGTGGCTTCGGCGGGCGTTTAGGCCATTCTTTGGCGGCAACCTTTGTAACGAAGGACGCAAACGGCAAGCAGACCGTTGCCGGCGGACGTCTGCTGGGCATTTATGGCGGCTGGGCAGTGGCTACGGTGGCTTGGTTGCCTGAGGAGGAACGAAACCTTCACCGCTTCGCCATCAATTCCGGACTCAATGTATTGACCAAAACCGGCGCCAATGTCTTTCGGGAATTCTGGCCGGACGCCAAGCAAAAGTTTTTCACGAAGAAGGCTAAGGCGTCAACAGCGCCGGATTCGGTGCCAACTCCCAAGACCTAAGCGTCGCGCGCCAGGGTGTCATCGCCGGAAATTCCTTCTCGGTGGTCATACCCATCCACTGCAACAGTGGCGCGCCAGGGTATCGGCTCGCCGAGAAGTTGCTGATGAACGCCTCTGACCCGCCCTTATAACCAGCCTCGTGGAAAACCACAGCCGGGTCCAACTGAAGATACTGTTCAGGTACCGGCGCCTGATGCTAATCACGTGAGGCTCCCAAGCAAACACCTCAGACCTTACGTCAGCCGGTCGTACTCGTCATGGCCGCCGATGAAGAACCAAATGATCTCCGATTTATTCATTCGTCCCAAGGCCCGATAGTGTATTCCAATCCTGACGGAATAGAGATCTTTGGTTCCAGCAAGTTTCTTGAAGTCGAGGCCCTTATGGGTAGGATCTATTTTGAAAGTACGGTATGAGTTTTCCGCCTGCGTTCGAATTTCAGGGGGAAGCGAGTTAACCCGCATTTCTCATGAACGTTTATTGACCATCAAAATAGGGGACGCCTGACGTGGCAAGCAAGAATGAATACTTTCCCAAAAGATTTTCCTGTCGTTTGCGTGGGTGGGTCGGCCGTTGCAGGTCCGAAAAACGCCACTTCCACTTCACGCCTGCTGCAATTAGATGGCTCGAAGTCCACTAGTGCTGACGGCAAGCCGCTGGCATACCTGTGGACGATTCCACAAGGTAGCCCCTTGGCCGCCATTCTTGGGGGGACAACCGCCACACGCCCACTGTGCAGTTTGCGCAGGGCGCCGCCGCATACACATTTCAGCTTACAGTTACGGATTCTGCCGGCAAATCAGCCACAGATTCTGTGACCATCAACTATGTAGGAAATTGAAGTTTGCATTGGCCTCCCGCCGCTGACGCCCTGGATCACGGGAGAACCATCGCGGCAGTATCGCTTCCCGTTCCCATTGTCTAACTGCGCCCATGATGGTAATAACCAATGGCGCGGCGTAATGCTTGCTAATAGACTTAGGTTACGTCCATCCCGTAAACTGGTCGTCGTGCAAACGGGTGCCATGCTCCGGTTCGAGATGCTGATCGCCTTCTTCGGGATCCTGCTGGCTGGGAGCTCGCTCGGGAGCGCACAGACGGTGTCGTTCGTGGAGCCGGAGGCCGGCCGAGCGCCGCTCACCAACGCCTTCGATCAGGCCAAGAAATCGATCGACATTTACCTGTTCACATTTCTCGATGACGGCATCACGGCATCTCTGACGAAAGCGGTGGCGCGTGGAGTCATGGTGCGCGCAATTCTCGAACCGTGCTCGGGTGATTCTACATGTCCCAAACCGAACAAAGACGGGATCACTGGATGCACAGCCCTGCTTACATCGGGAATTCAGACCAAGTGGGCAAATCAAGCATTTCCGAAGACACATGCCAAGATGATTGTCATTGACGGGTCTCGCGCACTGGTGACTACGATCAACATCGAACCGCAGAGCTTCTCGACCCGGCGCGACTATGGGTTGGCAACCGATGACAGGGCTCTACTGGCGGATTTCAATCGCGTGTTCGCGCAGGACTGGGGCAGCGACGATCCCATCAACAGCTGTTCGCAACTGCCGCAGGACCGTCGACCCGACGGAACCGTTCAGAGTTACGCCACATTGATCGTGAGCCCAGACTATGGGCGTGAGGTGATTTTGGGCCTGATTGCTTCGGCAAAGGTCTCACTGAAAATTCAAGTAGAACAAGTTGATCCGCAAGCGTCGCGTGGCATTGTTCCAGCGATGGTAGCAGCGGTTAAGGCCGGTGTGCGTCTGCAACTGCTAATGGATAGTCCAGTCAATCAGCCAAATAACCAAGCGGTCGCCGACGCCATTAACGCTGTGGGCGGCGATGCGCGTTTTCAGACGAACTATCGGACGCACGCCAAAATGATGGTTATCGATGGGCAGAAGGTATTTCTTGGTAGCCAGAATCTGACCACCACCAGTTTCGATCAGCGCCGGGAACTGGGGTGGACCACCATCGACCAACAAACCATTGCGTGCTTTCAGCGGGTATTCGACGCGGATTGGCTAGGACGGGACGGTCAACCGCCAAACGGGGTGTGTCCGCCAAGTTTGGCGCTAGTTTCGACCGCGAGCTATAACGGCGCCGCGCTAGCGGCCGAATCTATCGCCGCAGCCTTCGGCAGTGGGCTCGCGACTGCGACGCAGGGGGCTGATTCGATGACACTGCCTACTGCGATCAGCGGCGTCACGGTGAAGGTGAAAGACAGCGCGGGAACGGAGCGGCTCGCGCCGCTGTTCTTTGTTTCGCAAGGCCAGGTAAACTTCGAGGTTCCTGCGGGTACTGCCTTGGGCACGGCCAACATCTCGATCGGCGGATCAAGCGGAACCGAGACTATCGCCGATGTCGCGCCGGGGCTGTACGCGGCAACAAGCACGGGAAAAGGTCCAGCGGCCGCCCAAGTGTTACGGGTAGGTGCGGATCTGTCGCAAACAATCACGTTTGCGGCGGTCTGCAACGGCACTGGTTGCACGGCAACGCCGATTGATTTGGGCGCGGCCAGCGACCAAGTCTACCTGATCCTGTATGGCACTGGAATTCGGAACCGAAGCGCACTTTCAGCGGTGAACGTTACCGTGGGCGGGGTGGGCGCATCCGTAGCGTACGCTGGCACGCAAGGGTCGTGGCCTGGTCTCGACCAAGTGAATGTGTTACTGCCGCGGAGTCTCGCCGGTAGCGGCTTGGTGGATGTTGTGCTGACCGTGGATGGCATTGTCGCGAACAGAGTGCAAATCGCGGTGAAATAACGCTAATAAATCGTAATACGGTCTTCATAACCTTTTCGCAACCACCCAAGCGTGCCTCCATCGGACGGCGCACTTGTGCAAAGCCTGTGCTCCGCAAATAATCACTCCGGGGTCATGCAGCATCCTTTCCCAGGCGTTATTCGTGCTGGATGTGCCGATTCCGGCGAAGAAAATCATTCATTCATTCCGAGCTGAAGAAAATTAGTGTGTCGGGCAGGCGACGCCGGTAATCGAACTGTGGGGCAGGCATGTTGCTTGAGCGCTGTAGCCGAGTTGGGATTTGCACCGACGACGCGCAGGCGCATTACTTTTTTATTTGCATCGTTCTTGCGTAGGGAAAAGACTGCTTCCTAGTTGGTGAGGAACAAAGTGTAACCGAGACTCGGGAAATGAACCTCATCTTGCTATCGGTTTGGCCGTGGTTCGCCTCGAAGCTCAGCGGCAGGTGCATCCAAGAAGGGGTGGCGGCTATGCTCTTCGACCAAGCGAGGCTAGAGCTTGGGTCTGACACCAATTGGAAATCTATGAGTGGGCGGCTATCGCATTCGGTGGAAACGAAGGTTAGCCAACGGCAAGGGTGCCCTCTGAGGAGATGGCAAGTTTGGTCGTGTTCGCGGCCAAGCCTCCGGCAATGATTTGCAAGGGTAAGGCGCATAATTCTCACCTTACAATTAGGAAGCGGCGTCGTCGGACATCGAAGATCCGACCTTCGAAAAAATCACACTGATGTTGCTGGAGACATTAGGCATGATGGCACCCGCGGCCACTGCCACGAAACCAGCCATCAATGCATATTCGATCAAGTCGTGACCTTTGGTGTCTTGCACAATAAAGAATTGCATCAAAATGTTCTTTAGGTTTTTCACTTTAGTTAAAGCTTTTCCAAAATTGAGGTGTGGCTTTCGATTTGATCAATGAATCCGATCATCCAAATCCATGGTTTCACCTTTCTTGTCTCGCTCCATAGCCTCTTCAGCCATCCCTTCCAAAATCAAGCGTTTGGCGGCGAATCGAGCTTGCCACGCATGTTCTGATTCGATGGCGGCGAGAATCTGCGTGGCAATCGCATCCTGTTCTTGTTCAGGCAGACTTTGCGCTTTTTCGAGGGCCTTTTCAAGCAAAGCAGTCATGCTTCAAGATTAACAATTTTCTTTAGCTCCGATCCTGGCAGCAGCATACTCTCCTCGATTTGGCGGCGCATGGTGGCGGAAAGTCCGGGAGCCGCGTTGAGGTCTTCCAGAATGCCCTCGTTACAGAGCCTCCCTCAAAAGGCGCCAGTTCTAGGTCGATTTGGGCAGAGGGAGGCAAAACGTCATTACAAACAGTCTAAGGAGCCAACGGGGCCGGCACGCGCGCCAGCGCCCAAGACCTAAACGTCGCGCGGCGAATACTACCCGCCAGCCCGTATTTGTCGAAATCCCCGAACGGGCACCACACCACTGCCCGCGTTTCCTCGGTAATTCCCACTTCGGCGGTGGCAGCCCGGAAACTGAAAATCAAATCATGATGCAAGTGAAACGGTTCGCGCTTCTTCGGCGGGATCCCGTGCACGTCCATGCCTACCAGCAACCCAAGGGCGGAATCCAAGTGTACGCCCGTCTCCTCCACTGCTTCGCGCATGGCTGTGGCATCAGGGGTTCTGTCTTCCGTTTCCACATGGCCGCCCGGCAGCAGCCAACGATCTAGCCGCTTGTGTCGAATCAGCAATACCGATTGCTCCACCGGATGCAGCACGCAAGCAGTCGCCGTCAAATGCCCTGGTTCAAATTGATCGCGAGAAAAAGGCATTGGCGAGTGCACGAGCATCATACTAATCAACTCGCGGCTCTTTTCCAGTTCCCCATCTCCCCGCGGATCGAAGCGGCCGATTAGCGCCAACACTTCGCTAGGGGTCACAGATGCCTCTTGAAATGCGAAATGATATGGTAGCCATCAATGAACTTAAATGGTGTTTCTCCCATGGTGTAGTGTCCGCAAGGCAGTTCCACCACTTTGTGATCCACGCCAGTATTCCCAATCTTCTGAATGATCGACTTCGAAAACTCCGGGAGGAAGGTTGTATCGTACTTGGAATAGATAAACTTCGCCTTACGTGGAGAGGCGGCATATTTTTCGATATAGTTCCCAGGACTGATGCAATCCCAAACTTGCCGCAACTTCTCAATAGAAATGTTGCCCTCAAGCGCTGTCTTAATGTGTTGTGTGGAAAGACCGGTCCAAACCACATCAGCGAAATAGTTGGAGCAGTGGTTGAATACATTCACCTTCAAGCGCGGATCATGAGCGGCAGCCAAATACGCGTAACAGGAACCGAGGCTGGTGCCCACGATGCCGATCCTTTCATAACCCTGCTGTTCCAACCAGTCAACCACGCAACGGACATCAATAATCCCCTGGCGTGTTGCATCAATCGTACGGGCTATGTTGCTGGACACAGCGTAGTCGGCTCGGTGCGTCTCTGCCGGGAGCCGGGAATCATGGTACGGCAAGCTCATCCGTACTGCCGTCAAACCCAGCTTCGCCATGCCCTTCGCCAGGGCTGAATGCTGTGTTCTGCTGGCGTTCCAATGCGGCAATACGATGACTGCTCTCTTCTTATGATCCTTGGCGGGGAAATACTGGGCATGAACGATGTTGTTCGCGGCATGGGGAGTGTGAACGCGGGAACGAAAGCGAAGGACGCCGTCGCTTAAATGAAATTCAGGAATGGCATCGTAGCCGAAGAACTCATCACTATGAGCGGTAGCATCCCTATTGAGCTGAATAAGGTATTCAAGTGCCGATTCTTCGTCGGTCGGTGGACTCCCGGGGCCAACGGGCCAGCGGGCGGTCCACTCGAGTCCCCATTCAAACGGCCGGACAACCCTGTTGGTAGCGGCGAAACAGAGCCGCTGCTCCCAATTTGTCATCCATTTGGCGTAAACAGTTCGCATTACCTAAGAGAGTAGGAATCTTCCGGGGGGTGGTACTTCCCTTATATTCTACCGTCTAGCAAGGCAATTTCCAAGGAACAGGCCGGATGCTAAATAACTTGGTTTTCAATAGCTTCTGCATGCACGACCTGAATTCCTGACAGAAACAACCTTAAAGCATTCTCTTTGGCGGAAAACTGGGGCACAATGAGCGTGGGATTGAATACTGTGTACTGCCAGTTTTGCCAGCATCGAATCGGATTGCTTCGGAGTTTAGCCGACAGAGAGTTCTGTTCGTCTGAACACCGCAAGCAAATGCAGGCCCGCTCGGCCAGAGCACTGCGAGATGCGGGCTATGAACTCTATTCGATGGAAGAGTGTTGGAATGAGCGGTATGTCGAGAAGCTAAAAAAGCGCCGGGAACAGCCTGACACTGTCAAACAAGGGTCCCTTCCGGGCGCGGCGATGGCGATGGCATGTCTTGGCGGGATCGCAATGGTTGCAGTATTCAGCGGACGAGGCGGCGGTGGTTTTGCCACTTTGCCCGCGCCAAAACTGGGCGGAGCGAAACCGAGTTTTATTACCGGTCTGATCAATCGGCTGCCATCGAACGCTCCTAACATTGCCAAGACCGAAACCTTTAGCGCGGGTTGGAAGAATTGGGAAGGGGCCAATCGTGGCGCTTCTGGTTGGAGCTTTGATGCTGGTTTGATTCGCCCCGGAGATTTGCGCTTGTGGAAAGAGTCAACCGATCTGAGCAACTACAAGTTCCAGTTTGAAGGGAAAATTGATCGAAGAGGGATGAGCTGGGCATTCCGGGCGCCAAATCTGGACAATTATTACGCTACCAAGATCAACTTGTCTGGCCGTGGAAATATGCCAGAAATCGTCCGCTACATGGTCTTAAATGGTAAAGCGGGACCCAAACAGACTTTCCCGCTGCCACTTTCAATCAAGCCTTCGGAGTTCTTCAAGGTTGATGTAAAGGTGAAGGGCCAGCAGTTTGTCACCTCTATAGATGGCCGTGTGGTTGATGTCTGGAACAACAACCAACTTCGCGCCGGTGGCGTAGGCTTCTTCAACGATAAGGGCGAACTTTCAGCATTACGCTGGGCATCGCTAACGGAAGCCGATACTTTTGTCGAGAAGATGAAGAGCTTCTTGTATCTGTCCTATATCATTCCGCCGCCCATGAACTAGACTAAATCCGTCGGCGGCGAGGGAGAGTTAAATTGTTCCCAATTCGACCGAAGAGTTTCGCGTTGACGCTAACCTTCATGGCTTACGCCTGGCCCCAGAACATGATCAACTACGGAGCCACCGCGGGTGGAGCCGCAGTGGGTGGGGCCGCCGGGAGAGCCATCAGCGACAACGTCGACTCCATATTTTCAAGTGTTGATGCAGCCACGCCCAAAGCAGTTGCGCCCAAAACCCCTGCGGCAAGAACCTATCTAACTCGGCCTTCCACTCCGGACTTCAGTGCAGCGCCGGGAAACGGAGTCCCAGCAATAGCGAAGCCGGGGCCCCAACGCGCCAGATCGCGCCCTCGGCAAGCGATCCCAGCCACTCCAAATCCACCAGCGGTTCCCTATGCCTTGAAGTTTTGGGTTCCTGTTGGATTAGAAGTACAAGCGCCAACGCCAGAACAGATCTCCCAGGTCAAAATAGGCGAAGATGTTGAAAATCTAGGGATGCAACTCGGTGTTCCAGCCAATCAGGTCGTAATGCCGGGTGCGGACGGACGTCTGTGGCAGCGCATAAAATACAAGAATGCAGGCCGCGACGCCGGAGTCATCTATGTTGCCGACGGGAAAGTCGTTGAAGTTTTGCCGGCGCTTCCTTAGCCTTGATCGTTCATCGCCCGCACCTAATGGTAAGCGCCAACCCTATGCCGGCTCAGGCGGCCGCTCGCCCCGATTTCCTCACTAGCTCAACTACGATCTGGCTCAAGTGCAGACGCGAAGGGCGAAAATTCAAGCCCGCCGCCTTGCCACTCCCGGGCAGCTTGCGTTTTGAACAGTCCCGCAATGGGTCGTTTGCGCACCACGACAAATAACATCCGTGTGTTCGATTGCCAGCCCCGCGCCCCCAAAGCTAAGGTTCTTATCGGAGAGCTTCGCGCAACACGTTCTCTTCGACGCCCCGTCCTGCACAGCACCCGGCTAGCTTGCCATTAATCACGACAGCCGGCACACTACGGATGCCATGCTGCGCGGCGCGGCTGGCAGCCTCGTGTTGATGCATATCATGCACGACGACTTCGTGTTCGGAGCCAACCAGTTTCTTGACGGTTTCGATTGTGTCCTTGCAGGTTTTGCAACCAGCGCTGAAAATTTCAATTTTGTGTTTCATACCTTTTCTCCTTGAGCATTCCTGTGAGTAAAACCCGCTTCTGTCGGAACGCAGGCAGAGCAGAGAGGGATTGTGACCGCACGGCGCGGCCCACTGTTCCAGACGGATGCAGCGACGAGCAGACCTATCCCGGCATAGGTGGCTTGCGTGGCATCAAAATAAAACTTGCCGGTTAAGATCACCGCCGCCGCAGCAACGCCCGTCCAAAAAGGGCCATAGCCATGACGGCGCGGGGCACGAAAACCAAGCGCCAAAGCACTGATGGCGAGGAACGCGACTGTGAGGGGCAGCAAATATTTTGCCGAGATCAAGAACCCCAAACCCAATGCTGAAACAGTGCCCGCATAAGCAGGCCAGCAGGCAGGACACATCAATTTCGGCAGAAGGGAAACACCAACCCCCGGCAGCGCTACCAGTGTTCGCTTGAGCGCCGTCATAGGGACCTCTCCCCATCGAGGCTTGCCAGAATTGGGCATTCGTCGTCAGAGGCGCAATGTTCGCATTGATCGACGAGGTTGCGAAGAACGGTTTTCATCGCGGCAAGGGTTTCAATTTTATTTTCTATGTCGGCTATCTTTGCTTCGGCGCGGGTGCGAACATCTCCGCGCTTTTGCTTCGGTTGAACGCGCAACGTCAGAAGCTCCCCAATTTCATCGAGCGAGAAACCCAGCTCCTTAGCGCGTTTTATAAATCGCAGCCGTTGCGCTGTTTCCGGGGAAAACTGCCGATACCCGGCTTCAGTTCGCGGAGGTTTTTGCAACAAACCCCGGCGCTCGTAATACCGGATGGTTTCCAGATTGACGCCGCCAAGCTGGGCAACGCGGCCAGTCGTTAGTTTCTCCATCGCAAATTGCCTCTGCTTCCAGTGTAAACCCCGTACCTAAGTACGGAGTCAAGCGGGGGCGCTAAATTGGCCTCACTTCAAGAAAGGGACATTTACGTACGTTTAGGACTCCAGTCCGGATACTCAACGGCACGGGGAAGGCCAGAGAACGTCTTCATGCGTCGCGGCGGACCGTGCAGGTCCACTCCTGTTGGACGACGGAGGCTCAGGTAGTCAACGCTTCAAACGCAAACCAAACCCCTTTCCTATCAAGGTTCAGGGAACGTTAGCGTACGTAAATTTCCGTTTCTTGAGGTCTCCCCTTATGGCGCATCACCGCAGAGCCTGGCCAGCTTTCCTTGCGGTCGAGCGTATAGCCCTGATCCGCCGCATAGGCGGCGCAGGTCAATCTCGGTTTTGAATGCGTGCAACTCCTGATCGTCCGACATTTTTCTCTATTCCAAGGCGTCGATCTTCCTACGTTACGGCCAAAAGACAGGGGAAGGGAAGTCATACAATCACACGCCGTTAGGGCAGGGGTGCTGGCTCTTTTTTTTCAAAAGGTTTTCGCCCGCGCCCTTTCGGTTTCAGTGTTCTTCGCCGGATGCGGTCCGTTAAGGCCAGGCCCATTTGGGTGCGGCGCTAACGCGGCGCAGCCTTGACCGCCCGCCTTCCGGCGTGATGGCTCAAGGTTCCAGGGCGCGAAAGCGTTCTGGAGGAGCCCTGTCCCTGGAGGGAGAGGCAAAGAGGGGTGAATTTAGAACCTTCAAACTTGCAACTTCACCGATATGGTGTAATATGGTGAACCTTAAGCTATTCGATGAAAACCAGCAACAGACGGAAGGACAAGCAGATGGCGGACGAGATGGCGGCCTCTGTACGTGCGTCGATCAGTTTTCCGCCGGACGTTTACCGGACGCTGGAGGACATAGCCTTAGCGAAAAAAGTGTCCCTGGCGTGGGTCGTCCGGGATGCGGCGGAACAGTACATAGCGGAGAAATGGCCTCTGCTCCGGAAGTCCTCATGAGCATTGCTGCCACAAAGACGGCTTTGTCGGTAGTCGATCATGTTCGGCGGGAAGCCAATGGCCGCCTGAACTCAGTCCGGAAACTGGAACTCGGCCAGTTCATGACGCCGGACAGCATCGCCCGGTTCATGGCCTCCTTGTTTTCACAGCGAGAAGGCTCCGTGCGGCTGCTGGATGCAGGCGCGGGCGTAGGCTCCCTTACCGACGCCTTTATCAGCCGGTGGGGAACGGCGGACGTGAACGTATCCGCCTACGAAATCGACCCGACGATGATCTCGTATCTTCGAAACACGCTAAACCGCTATGGAAACTGCAGGTTTGAAGCGTCGATCATTGAGCGTGATTTCATTCAGGACGCCGTCTACCGGATCAAGCTTGGAAAGAAAGAGCGCTTCACCCACGCGATCCTGAACCCGCCTTACAAGAAGATTGGCAGCGATTCCCAGCACCGGGCGTTGCTCCGCGCGGTCGGGCTTGAAACCGTCAATCTCTACACGGCATTCCTGGGCCTTGTGATCGAGTTGATGGGGGAGGGCGGCGAAATCGTAGCCATCATCCCGCGCAGCTTCTGCAATGGCCTCTATTACAAACCGTTTCGCGAATGGATGCTGGGGCGTGCCTCGCTCGAACATATTCACCTTTTTCATAGCCGGACGAGTGCGTTTACTGACGATGATGTTCTCCAGGAAAACGTCATTCTCAAACTTACCCGCGGAAAAAAGCAGGGCGAGGTAACGATCACGACATCGAGCGATCCCAGCTTTTCCAATCTTGAAACGAACTCCTATCCGTTCGCCGATATTGTCCACGCTGACGACGAGCAGAAATTCATCCATGTACCGACGGACCCCGCGCATGGTGGGATCAGCGGCGTACCGCTGGCGTCGCGATCACTTGAAGAAATCGGCCTTGAAGTCTCGACGGGCCCCGTCGTCGATTTCCGGTTGAAGGAATTCTTGCGCGCGCAGCCTGAGAGCGGTGCCGCTCCGCTTCTCTATCCGACGCATTTCACGAACGGCGCGCTGGAATGGCCCCGGCAATCGAAAAAGCCGAACGCCATCGTCAACAACGCGGAAACGAAAAAATGGCTTTATCCGAACGGCTCCTACACGGTGGTACGGCGTTTTTCATCCAAGGAAGAACGGCGGCGCATCGTGGCGCACGTCGTTGACTGCGGAGCTTTTGAAGGCGACGCCATCGGCTTTGAAAATCACCTCAATGTTTTTCACTCCGCGAAAAAAGGCATCTCTCCTGATGTCGCGCATGGCCTTAGCGTGTTCCTGAATTCAACGGCTGTAGACGACTACTTCCGCCGCTTCAGCGGGCATACGCAAGTCAACGCGACAGACCTCCGGATTCTGCTCTATCCGGAGATCAAAGAGCTGGAAAAGCTAGGGCAGTGGGGAAAGAAACACCTCCGGCTGACGCAGGAGATGATCGATCAACAGGTTGAGGCGGTGAATGGCCGAAGAAAATAAAACCGCCGACGCTCTTCAGATCCTCGGCGAACTCGGGATGCCGCGCGCCCAGCGCAATGACCGGTCCGCCTTGTGTTTGCTGGCGCTGCTCAATCTGAAAAAGAAGGTTTCATGGGCGAGAGCGGAAAATCCGCTCATCGGCATAACGCCCATGATGGAGTTTGCGCGCGATCATTACGAAAAGCTTTATGCGCCGAACTCCCGCGAGACGTTTCGGCGGCAGACGATTCATCAGATGGTCGCTGCTGGCATCGCCCTCTATAACCCGGACAATCCTGCGCGGCCTGTGAACAGTCCGAAAGCGGTCTACCAGATCGAGCCGGACACGCTCGCGCTGCTTCGCAGCTTCGGCACGGCGGCCTGGAATAAGAATCTCGAAAAATATCTCAAAACCCGTCAAACCTTGACGGCGCGTTACGCCAAAGAGCGGGAGATGAAGAAGCTTCCGGTGAAGCTGGCGACGGGCGAGACGATCCGGATCAGCCCGGGCGATCATAGCGAGCTGATAAAGGCGATCATCGAAGAATTCGCGCCGCGCTACGTGCCGGACGGTGTACTTATTTACGCTGGCGACACCGGCGAGAAGTGGGGCTACTTCGATAAGGATTTGCTGACGAAGCTCGGCGTCGTTGTCGATGGCCACGGCAAAATGCCGGACGTCGTGCTCTTTTACCCGGAACGAAATTGGTTGCTCCTGGTCGAGTCCGTGACCAGCCACGGCCCTGTGGACGGGAAGCGACACGAAGAACTTGCCCGGCTCTTCGCCAACTCGGAGGCGGGCCTCGTCTATGTAACAGCGTTTCCGTCGCGGGCCGTAATGAGCCGTTATCTTGGCGAGATCGCCTGGGAAACGGAAGTCTGGTGTGCTGATGCACCATCGCATTTGATCCACTTCAACGGCGAAAGGTTCCTTTGACCGTATGCTTGAGCGCCTGTGCCTGCGGAACCCTTTAATTTGTTGCGGTTCTTTGGCTGACATGAGTCCCTCTTAAAATCCCGCAATGGGTCGTTTGCGCATCTACGGCCACCCCTATTTTCAAGATGATTTGAAGTGGTTAGTGAGAGTGACCGCTATGTTTCCAACTTTTCACCGTGTCTGATACCGAAGGTTTTATCAGACATGGCGAACAACATGACTATGGATTGCATCGTTCTTAAAGGCGATACCACCAAACAGCAAATATTATTTGAACGTTAGGAAACGTTTGTACTTCAGAAATCACATAAGACACAGGAGAAGTAAGACTAAGGGCACAAGTGAAGGTCCAAGTGGCTGGTGTTTGGCGGGCGGCAACATTATCGTGGCGGGAAAAACTCCACGTTAAGTTCAATTCATCCTTAACCGGCCTCAAGGAGCGGTCTATTTGCTCATCGAAATCTGTCACCGTGCAAATTATGTGGCGCAAGACCTTGCACGCTATTTGGCGTGAAACTTCGCAACTTAGGTGGCGTAAACTTCCGCGACCGTGATAATAAACAAGAAGGAGTCTGCATGCACACACGCAAGAGCGTTCTGTCATTACCCACCGGGGATCCCATCCTGGTCTGGTACGAAAAGGCCGTTGCCGCCATGAAGCTGCGGCCAATCACCAATCCTACGAGCTGGCGTTACCAAGGAGCGATTCACGACTATGACCCAGCCACCGATCCATTCCCGGTCGCGCCCATGCCTCCGGCGGCGCAACAGGCAAAATACTGGCGAAAGTGTCAGCATGGATCATGGTATTTTCTGCCATGGCATCGAGCCTATTTGCTCTATTTCGAGAAGATTGTAAGGAAAACTATCGTCGGTCTCGGAGGACCAGCAACTTGGGCGCTTCCCTACTGGGACTATTCGGCTAATAACAATGCCCGCCGGCTGCCCTTGGCGTTTCAATCGCCGACTTTGCCGGGTGGCGGCGTCAACCATTTGTTCGTGGCGCAGCGCGCGCCGGGCGCAAATTCGAACACCCCAGTCGGATCCGCCGCGAGTTCCAGCACTGCCAGCGCCATGGGCAAGCCACAATTCATCAATACGCCGCCGCCGGTAGCACAATTTGGCGGCGGATCGACCGGATTCAGCCACAACGGCGCGTTCGTGGGTCAGCTCGAATCAACGCCGCATGGCAGCATGCACGTAGCCGTTGGCGGTCCAACAGGCTGGATGAGTGCGTTCGACACGGCGGCTCTGGACCCGATCTTCTGGCTTCATCACGCTAATATCGATCGCCTCTGGACGCTCTGGCTCAACAGCGCCCCCAGCCGGGTCAACCCCACCCAAGCCACGTGGCTGACAGGTTTGGTATTCAATTTCCACGACGAGAACGGTGTACCCGTAGTGATCCGCACCAATCAGGTGCTTGTCACCACCGCTCCGTTGTTAGATTATGTTTATCAGGCCGTCCCGGGCGTGGCGGGAGGCGGAATCATCGCAGCAGCAGGAGTTACAGGAGATACCCCCGTGCCACAGAATCCAGCAGAAATGCTCGGCGCAACCAGCGAACCGGTAACCTTGGGAATAAACCCCGTGCATGCCCAATTCCCGCTAATCGCGCCAACAGGACCTGCGCCAGCGGGCGGAGGACTTGTGGCGAGAGCAGGCGGGGCAGAGGCAAACCGCAAGGTATTCCTCTGCCTGGAGAACATCACGGCGGCGAGCCGTCCAATCGAGAGCTATGAGGTTTATGTCAACGTTCCCGCAGGCGCCAACCCGAGTTCGCATCCGGAACTGTTGGCGGGCTTAATGCCAATGTTCGGTGTTGTCGAATCTTCGCGTGGGGACGATGAGCACGGCGGATCTGGCCTCAACTATTCGCTCGAAATCACGGGCATTGTCGCGGACCTCGTTGCGGCCGGAACCTGGGCTCCCGCCACGATACGGGTGACGATTATTCCGCACCGCAATGAAGGCGACAGGGAAGCAAACGTTCTAACCAAACCCGTGCAAGTGGGCCGCATTAGCCTCTATTACGAATGACCACCGCTACCCTAAGCAACTTCGCCATTTCCATTCCGGCTTGGCGCTTCCTCGTGGGGCGTCATCCGGAATGGTGGGCGATGCTCGTCAGCGGCGGAGCATGGTTGTATCTGCTGGCCCCACTGCTTACCGGCAGTGCGACTGGCGATGCTCATACTCATCATCATCAGGCAGGCTGGATGGATTGGTCCGGATTTGAACACTGGGCGTTGATGATTCCGGCCATGATGTACCCTTTTCTGATCGGGCACCTGCGAGTGGCGGCCTCACGCAGTTTATGGAGGCGGCGGGATCGCGCCATGGCGCTGTTTCTCGCCGGCTACTCCGCGACATGGCTATGTTTCGGAATCCTCGCCGTGCCGATTTCAAAGGCGATTGAGCTTCCGGCATGCCTTGCCATCGCGGCCCTTTGGCAGTTAACGCCATGGAAGCGCGCGGGCGAGTTGGCGTGCCACCGCACGATCCCGCTTGCGCCTACCGGCCTGCGGGCGGATCTCGATTGTCTGCGCTACGGTGCAACGAACGCCTCCAATTGCTTGCTCGCGTGCTGGGCGCTAATGCTTGCCTGTGCAGCAGGCCACAGGTGGCTATTGGCGATGTCGGCCATTACATTTTTGGTATGGGTGGAACGGATGCCGCGTCCGGGAATGGATCGTTATTCCCGTTTTCTGCGAAGTGCCTGGATCGCCGCGTCTCTAACGGTTGCGGGGATTGCCGCTTACTATTGGAAACTTTAGGAGACCTGGAACACGATGGCTACTAAGAAACGCGCCTCGACCAAACGCACCGTGGCCGAAGCGCCGGCGGACACCCGCCGTGAGCTTTCGGCAATAGTGCGTGACTCGCCGCCACGATGAGGCGTAAGTTGAGACATGCCCCAACAAGCGACACCGATTTCCCCTGATTTATTAGAGCTGAGCCAGCGATTAGAGCAATGGCGCAGCGAGCATCCGG
>JANXXI010000034.1 GCA_025350695.1 Acidobacteriota bacterium | reverse complement strand
GTTTGGGGTGAGATGTACCCCGATTTCATGGACGCGCTAATGCCTTTGGCCAGCTACCCTGTCGAAATCGCCGGTCGAAATCGCGCGTTGCGAAAGATGATCGTGAACGCAATTGAGCAGGATCCCGAATGGAAGAACGGCGATTACGAAAAGCCCCCTATCCATGGACTCACCTGTGCGATGTATATCATGTCGGTGATGACCAGCATTCCGCTTCAAATGCAAAAACAGTATCCGACAAGGGAAAGCGTCGACAAAATGGTGGATCAGACGTTTCCCACCCGGGCGGCGCGCCAGGATGCCAACGATATGATCTACGCCTACGAGGCCTCGAGGTTTTATAATCCCGAGCCGCAGTTGGGCAAGATCCGTGCGCCGCTGTTGGCGATCAATTCCGCGGATGATCAGGTAAATCCTCCTGAGTTGAGTATTGGGCAACGCGAAATTCAGAAGGTGAAACGAGGCCGCTTCATCCTTATCCCAATCAGTGACAAGACTCGTGGTCACGGCACTCATTCCATGCCATCGATCTGGGGCAACTATCTGGCGGAACTGCTCAAGGAATCAGAACAGTAGGAGATCATGCGAATGTGCAACGCAAAGCTCGCCACATTTCTGTTTGCGATCAGTGTTTCCGCTCAGGATCTGGCAATTGTTGGCGGGACAATCATTGATGGTAATGGCGGCCCACCAATCATGGATGGCGTCATCCTCATCAAAGATCAACGCATCAGCGCTGTTGGATCGCGTGCTGCAACCCCAATTCCCGCCGGGACGAAAGTGATGCAAGCAACCGGATGCTACATTATTCCGGGTTTGATCGACACAAACGTCCACCTCTCGCTATATGGTGGCGCACGGGACAGGTACGAAACGTTGGCCAAATACTACTGGCGCGAGAACGACATTGTGTTGGAGGCTGCGCAGATCCAACTTCGTTACGGAGTCACAACCGTGCGGGATAGTTACGGCATGCTTGAACCTCTCACGTATGTGCGGGATGCCATTGAGCGGCATCAGGCCATAGGCGCGCGCATACTGGCGGCAGGCAACATTGTTGGATGGGGAGGCCCGTATTCAACCACGTTCAGCCTGACTCCGCAAGGCGGTCTCACGTTGTTTCAGGAACAAATGAATGAGGCGATTGCGCAGGGCGCGGGCGAGAATCTGGCCGATCTTTCGCCGGCGGAGTTGCGGATCGCCATCAACAAGTACCTTGATAAGGGTCCGGATTTCTTGAAGTACGGCGCAACCAGCCACTTTTCTCAGCCCTCATTTATTGGATTCTCACCAGACGCTCAAAAGACCATGGTCGAAGAGGCTCACAAACGAGGGAAAGCGGCTGAGGTTCATTCCACAACTCTCGAAGGACTTCGACTATCGCTTGCGGCAGGCATCGATTTAATTCAGCACCCTGAAATACTGACGCCCAGAGAATTGCCCGGTGATCTCATCAGTATGATTAAGGCTCGTAACGTAATTTGCTCCATGCTGGCCAGCACAATCACAGGCGAAGTTTGGCAGAAGCATGTGCAGGCCAAGGAAGCCGCGCAAAAGAAATTGAATGAAGAAGAGAAGCAAGGTACGGCTCGTCCGAAAACCATGGCCGAGGAGCGTAGGCGCGCCACAGCCTTGGGAATGGACTTAGAGACGCGGCGGCTCAACGCTCGCCGATTAATAGCGGAGGGCTGCACCGTCACCGTCGGCACTGATAGTTATTGGGCGTCGGCGCCCGAATTTGCGATTGAACCTAAACCGGAGAATCAGAGCCATGGCATTGGAACAATCCTGGCGATTGAAGGATTGGTGGAACTGGGCATGACTCCGGCCCAAGCGATTGTGGCGGGTACCAGGAATGGCGCCATAGCTTGCCGCAGGCTCAAGGATTTCGGGACACTTGAGCGCGGGAAGCTGGCGGATTTGGTGCTCCTCGATGCAAATCCATTGGAGGACATTCACAATATCAGGAAGGTTCGTGCAGTACTAAAGGAAGGCGCGGTAATCGAGTTCGCCCACATGCCGGGCAAACGAGTCTTGTCCACGGGCGGGAACCGGTATTCCCTTCTTCTCACGCCGGACGACGCGGAAATGAAGCAACGCGCACCGGACGTTTCCCGCGTGCGGCTCTATACTAGCGAAGGCGAGATTCTTATTGAGCTGAATAGAGACTGGGCGCCTCTCGGCGTAGACCACTTCTATAATCTGGTCCGCGCGGGCTACTACGACGGCGTCCGCTTTGCCCGAGTGATCAAAGATCGATGGGTGCAATTTGGGATTAACGGCGATCCGGAGATTTCAAATTTGTGGCGTACGCGTACGTTCCCTGACGATCCGCGTCGAGAATCCAATACCCGTGGCGCCGTTGCTTTCGCTTTCGCGCTTCCCAACGGACGGACTACGCAAGTCTTCATTAACCTGACCGATAACTCACCTACTCATGACAAGGAACCATTCGCACCAATTGGGCGCGTGATTCAAGGTATGGACGTGGCCGACCGGCTCTACGCGGGTTACGCGGAATCATCCGGAAGCGGCATTCGGTCTGGTAAGCAGGAGCCGCTGTTTAGTGGGGGAAACGCCTACCTATTGGAAAAGTACCCTCGCCTGGATTGGATCCGGCAAGCCATCATTGCCAAGGATGGAAACTAACGGGGGCGTCCCGAATTCGATAGCAACACTGTTGCCTGCCCGGGCTGTAACCGTTAGGGAGCGGCGCCGAACACCGCTTTGGTAAGTATGCGCCGCTGGCGATATCGAAGGGGCCACTGCACTAGTTCTCAGACGGCGATGGTTCAGGTGGAAGCGAGACGCGGTTCCAATCTGGAGGCTCAACGCCCAGCAGATGATGGACGAAATAATCTTGCAAATAATGTTGCGATGCAAGGACACCCGTGCCGTGGTTTTGCCCCGGAATAAAGAGCATGTCAAAATGCTTGCGTGCCTTAACCAGCGCGTTTACCACTTGCAGCGATGAAGATGGATCGACGTTTGTATCCATTTCCGGAATGATAATCAGCGCCTTCCCTTCGAGCCGATGGGCGTTGTCCACGTTGGAGGATGCGCCGTAATGGGGTCCGAGCGGCCAGCTCATCCACTGTTCGTTCCACCAGATTTTATCCATGCGATTATCATGGCAACCGCTGTTGGTAACTACAACCTTGTAGAAATCCGGATGGAACAGGACGCCGCCCAATGAGTTTTGTCCGCCGGCCGAAGTGCCATAGATGCCCACGCGGCTGATGTCATAGTAAGAGTATTTGGCGGCCACCGCCTTGTGCCACAGAATTCGGTCTGGAAATCCGGCGTCCCCTAAGTTCTTGAATGCCACGTCGTGAAATGCTTTCGACCGGTTGCTGGTGCCCATGCCGTCGATTTGCACGACGATGAATCCCAACTCCGCCAGTGCCTGCGTCTGAGGAAGAGCGCTGAAGGTTTTCGGGACGAACGATCCCTGTGGGCCCGCATAGATTTGCTCAACCACTGGATACTGCTTGTTGGAATCGAACTTCAGGGGCCGCACGATGGTTCCCCAGATATCCGTCTGGCCGTCACGTCCTTTAGCAACGAACACTTCCGGATAGCGAAATCCAGCCGAAAGCAGAGCCGATGCATCGGCCTTCTCAAGATCCATCACGATCTTACTGTCCTTCGACCTACGAAGCTGCGCTACGGGCGGCAGGTCCACACGAGACCAAGTGTCTACATAGTATTGATTGCCGTGAGAGAAACTTACCGTGTGACTTCCATCCGCATCCGTAAGGGCTGTCAATCCAGTGCCATCGAAGTTGATTCGATAGCACTGCGTGAAATAGGGATCCTGCTTGGGGTTTATCCCGCCCGCTTCAAACCAAATCTGGCGAGCCTGCTCGTCTACCCGGATCACATTGCGGACAACCCAATTGCCTTTTGTGATCTGATTCTTCACCTTTCCACTGGCGCCGTCGTATAGGTACAAGTGCTCCCATCCGTCGCGCTCCGATGCCCAAATAATTTCCTTTCCATCGTTCACGTTTTGCCGGAAACGCCGGCCGCCGGACATGCCAGGACCAAGCAGGTTGTAGTAGAAAAATGTCTTCGTCGGCTCGTCAATCAATGCGTGTGCTCTTCCGGTATTGGCGTCCACTTCAATCACGCGATAGCCTTGGTGGCCACGCGGATTGTATTCGAACGTGAAGGCCCGGCTATCTTTCCACCAAGCTGGAGTACTTAAACTGTATGCATTTGGCCACAGAGTGTTGTCGATGCCTATGGCTTCATGCGAAGCTACATCGAACAACACGGGGTAGGAAATATCCAAGGCATCGCCAGGCTTGCGGTAGAAATTTGTTGAATGCTTTGGCTGAAGCTGATCGTTTGGGGACGATTCTACATAATGTACTTGCCTGTCGTAGCCCGGACGCGTGTGGTAGGCAACCAGTTTCTTGGAATCTGGCGACCAGGCCACTGAGCGCAGTGTGTAGTAATTCCCCTCTGACCCGTCCTGGCTCAACGGCGTAGCAGGTTCGTTTGATCCAGTGGCATGCAAAAACACGTTAAAGTTTTGGATGATTGCTTCCCACTTGCCGTCGAATGACGCGCAGACAGCAGGTCTAGCAGGTGCAGCGGCTGATTGTAGCGCCCTGCCGTTTCGCACGGTAGTTCCAGTTGCCGCTTGTGAGCGGCTAGCGCAGCCTGGTTGATCACGCCCCTGACCTGCAAAACCACCCGCGCTCTGCTGGGGAAAAAGTTGATACTCCAGGCCGTCCACTGGATCACCGCCTTCAACTAAAGGTGCAGCCAGAAGGTCGTCCGGCTCCGGCGCTCCGTTGCGGTTAGGGAACTGGTCCTGCGGAATTGCGGCACCCTTGGTGCAAACGTAGTTCGCCAATGTACACTTCCACAGAAAACCAGCGGCACCGTACTGAATCGCATTTTCGTTGTCCAGGAAAGTCAGAGCGCTTGCTTGCAAGCCTGCCGCTGGAGGGCCGCCCCGTCCCGCCGGTGCCGGTACAAATGGCAATTCCCAAGCGGTGTAATGTCCACCAGATGCTGCATTGATAGCCACCGCCAGGCGTTCATGATCGAAGGCGGGTTTCTTCGTTCCATCAGCAGCATTCACAAGCACGAACGCAGTTCCACCCTTAACCGTCTTCGAATACCACAGACGGTCCGATTCCCCTATCCAATTCACCGGGCCTGGTAGGTCCGCGACCAGTCCACGAGCCTGTTTTTGTAGCCCTTGAGCCCGTTGATAATCAACCAGTGTTCCTTGCGAATAGGCCAGGGTGGCCATTAGAACAGCAGCGACCGCACCGCCAAAAAGTGATCGCGTCATTGTTACCTCCAGTGTAGGAAAGCTCTCTTATCGTTCAATCTTACTTGGCGGAGTCCTTTGCCGGTCTTGTGGCCGCTCTGGGTTTGATTTCCTTCCCATAAAACACATCCATCGGAATGTGATGATCGGCATAAACGCGGCCCAACAGCTCATACAACTTCGGATCGTACTCCTTCAAATCATCCGGAGTCTTGATCATCTTGCCGCCGCCCATGAATTCGTAATTCGAATAGAACCAGGTCTGGGTCCCCTCTGCCCAATATTCATTCATATTGGTTTCGCCATATTGCCCTTTCCAACGTCCGGCCGCCATCGCATCCTTATAAGCTTGCCGGACCTCCTCGTACATTTTAGGATCGACGGTTCGAACGCCACCGCCAAGAATCGCGTGTGAAAATTCATGGACAAAGATATTCTCACCATAATATTTGGTCCCGACGTAACCCAGCAGATTCTCTTCAGCGCAGGTTGTAGGATTGCCTCCCATTCCACGCGCGCGATTGTCCCAATACTCTTTGTCAGTCATCTTGGCGATGCGGTCGTAGTTGGCCTTCTCCCCCGCCGTCAGGTTTCCGGCCGTTGGCGCTGGCTTCTTCCAGTTCCGCATTTCAGGAATGTCCGTGGTCATTTCCGTCAGCGCCATCACTCCGATTCGCCAGTGTTTTTCAATTAGGGCTGCTCGCAGATCAGGACGCTTGGCCAGCATATGGTTGACAATGTCCCGGGCCACCAACAATGCAGCGTCGGGAACTTTTTCCGAACTGAAAACGGGAATGCCCTGCGCGTCTGTGTATTTTTTATAGAAGGGATCCAGATTCAAGTTGGCTCGCAAGCCCTCTGGAGGGCTACTGATGTTGGCAGCAACATAATCCGTGATAAGCGGCCTGTGTGGGGCCGCCAGTTGCGGGAATGCCAATCCAGAAAACAGTAAGAGTGTTAGAGCAATTCTCATATGCCGCCTCGTGAGTCAAAGTCATTATAGTATACAATACTGAGTACAATGCGGACATTTTTGAAACCCACGAGAACAATCGCCATACTCGCGGCTAGCATCTTTACGGGAAATCCGTTAGGAGCCCAAAATGCCAAACGCGACTACCCTGTCAAGCCCGTTCCATTTACCGCGGTGCATGTGAACGATACTTTCTGGGCCCCACGCATTGAGACCAACCGCAAAGTTACCATCCCGTTCGCATTCCAAAAGGATGAAGAGACTGGGCGTGTGGGCCTGTTCGAGAGGGCGGCCAAAGCACTGCGTGGCGAGCCTCTCGAAAACAAGCAGCCGCCCGGTTATCCGTTCGATGATACCGACGTTTACAAAGTGATAGAAGGAGCAGCTTATACACTCAGCGTCCATCCGGACCCTAAACTGGAAGCCTACGTTGATGGATTGATCGCGAAGATTGGAGCCGCCCAGGAAAAGGACGGCTATCTGTACACCACTCGAAGTATTGACCCGCTAAAACCGCACGCATGGGCTAGTCCCACCCGCTGGACGTTGGAGGGTGTGAATAGCCACGAACTTTATAACTTAGGTCACCTATATGAAGCAGCCGTGGCACACTATCAGGCTACCGGCAAGCGAAGCTTGTTTGACATTGCCCTGCGTAGCGCCGAGATGCTTGATAAGACATTTGGTCCCGGTAAAGCTTCTATTTGGCCGGGTCACCAGATTATTGAAATGGGATTGGCCAAACTCTATCGCGCCTCTGGCGAAGACCGGTATTTGAATCTGGCAAAGTTCATGCTTGACGAACGTGGCCCAGGTCCGCGAAAAGGCAGCGGCAAGACTTACACGCAATCGCACATGAAAGTTGTTGAACAGACTGAAGCCGTGGGGCATGCAGTCCGCGCCACTTACATGTATTCAGGCATGGCCGATGTTGCCGCACTCACTGGCGATTCCGCCTACCTGGGCGCGATCGACAAGATATGGGAGAACGTGGCGGGAAAGAAGCTTTATATCACCGGAGGCATTGGAGCGACCGCCTCCGGAGAAGCGTTCGGATCCAACTACGAACTGCCCAACATGTCCGCCTATAATGAAACCTGCGCAGCCGTCGGCAATGATTACTGGAATCATCGCCTGTTCCTGCTGCATGCCGATGGCAAATACATTGACGTGATGGAGCGAACCCTTTACAACGGACTGATCTCCGGCGTTTCGCTTGATGGCAAGTCATTCTTCTATCCGAATCCACTTGAATCCAAGGGTCAGCACCAACGCCAGGAATGGTTTGGAGTCGCTTGCTGCCCGGGTAATATCACACGCTTCATGGCATCGGTACCGGGATACGTTTATGCGCAACGTGGGGATGCGCTTTGGGTCAACTTATTCATGGCCAGTGATGCCGACGTGAAAATGGATAGCGGAAGAACCATCAAGCTTACGCAAGCCACTCGATACCCGTGGGAAGGGAACGTGAAAATCACACTTGAACCGGACGTCAGCGCGGCGTTTACTGTAAATGTACGCATCCCTGGCTGGGCCCGCGAGGAACCGGTGGCCAGCGATCTCTACCAATATGCGGATAAGATCAATCAACCTGCCACGTTGAAGGTCAACGGCAGAGTGCAGCCAGTTAAGCCGGAGAAAGGCTATGTGGCCATCAACCGCACTTGGAAAAAGGGAGACATGATCGAACTGGTGCTGCCCATGCCTGTGCGCCGCGTCGTGGCCAACGCTCAGGTTTCGGCCGACAAAGGACGAGTCGCCATTCAACGCGGGCCGATCGTATATGCCGCTGAGTGGGCTGACAATCCCGGCCGGCGGGTCCGCAATCTGGTGCTGCCCGACAATCAACCATTAACGGCGGAGTTCAAGCCCAACCTGTTGCATGGTGTGACTGTAGTGAAAGCCAAGGCACTCGCACTTTCATTGGACGAAAAAGGTGCGACCACAAAGCGGCAAGTTGAAATGACGGCTATTCCATACTACGCGTGGGCAAATCGCGGGGCAGGACAGATGATTGTCTGGCTCCCAACCACCGAAGCCACAGGTACACCTGCGAGGGTCCCTACCTTGATTAGTAACGCGAAAGTAACTTCCTCGGGTCGAAAGAATCCACGGGCGGTCGCCGACGAGGACGAACCGCGATCATCAAGGGATGGCAGTTACCATTTTGATTGGTGGCCTGCCGGCACTGGCGCCGGGCCTACCAGCAACGTCACCAATGGCTGGATAGAATACGCATTCGAAAAGCCGGCGTTGGTTTCCGAATCCGAACTGTATTGGTTTGACGACGCTCCGCGCGGAGGAGTGCGAGTGCCCGCTTCCTGGCGAATCCTTTATAAGGAAGGATCCACGTGGAAGCTCGCGGAGCATTCGGGCTCATGGCCTTTGGATAAAGACCGCTACAACAAGGTAGCTTTCAAGCCCGTCACCACTAACTCTCTTCGCCTGGAAGTTTCCTTTCAACCGGGATTCTCCGCCGGCGTACAACGATGGAAAGTAAAGTAAGATCCGCCGGCATCAAAACTCGAAATTCGCGCGGAACTCAATTCTGCGCGGCTGGGCAAACGCGTTTCCATTGGTGCTTTGCCCAAACGTGTTGCTTTGAACCGCCAGATTAGCCACATTGAAAGTTGCATGGTTGATGGCGTTCAACATTTGCATTTGAAGCGTGAAACGCATCGATTCGCTAATCCGTACGATTTTGTTCACCGATAAGTCGATGTTATACCAGCCTGGTCCATATACATACGGCCGGTAACCAAACGACCCGGCAGTATTGTTTGGGCCTAAGTAGGTTGGGTTGGCCGCCCCATTGGCTGCAACGAATTTAGGATCAATTGTGTTGATCCAAGGATTTCCACTGCGGAAAACGCCGAGGGCATTCTGAACATCAGTCAAGCCAATGCCGTTTAGAGCCACGCCCGAGTCGGTATTATTCAGTGTGCTGAAGCCGTTACTCAACTGGATTGGATTGCCGCTTTGAATCACCATAATCGTGCCCACGGTCCAACCGCCAACAACATAATCGGCAGCTTTGTTATTCAACAAAGTCTTGCCCTTGCCAAACGGAAGATCGTAAGTTCCGCTGGCGTGGACAACGTGGCGGATGTCAAACAGACTGGGTCCATAGTTTAAGCGGAAGTTCCGCTGCGTGTAGTAGATGTTGTTTCCCTCACCCTGAATGCCGTTCTGCGCCGCGATTCCCAACGAATGCGCCAACGTGTAATTCACATTGAACTGCATGCCATGCGTTGGCTTTTGCCGGAAGGCAACCTGCAGCGCGTGGTAATTTGTGTGGCCAGCCGCGTCCAGGTACAGCACGCCACCGTTGCCGTTGGCGTATGGATTCACTTGCCAGAAGTTGATCGGATAGCCACCACCTGTTGCCGTTGTAAGAGTAGGAGTCTGGCAGGGAGCGAAGTTTGCCGTTCCAACCATATTGCAGTAGAACTGCCGCGTAGTGAGAATTGTTTGCGCCATGGTGCCTGCGGCGCCGTTGATCAAGTTGTTGACGTAGGTGCTGTTAGCAAAATTGGACGACGTTGCACCGCCAAATGCGGATGCGAATATAGGCAAGGCACTCTGTCCTGCCAGCCCGTTGTTTAAGAAGGTATTGCCCTTGCCATTTGCCTGATTGATTTTCAGGTTCGATTGCGCGCTCTGGAATTCCTTCAAAAACCCGTTTTCAATGATGTTGACTTCGTTTATGTTATAGCTCAGCCACTGATGCAGCGAGAGATTGCCGGTGTATCGCACCTCAATTGAACTACCCGTTCCAACCTGCCGCTGAACGCCAAAGTTCCATTGTTCCACGTAGGGCATCCGAATATCAGGGTTGATTGCCCGGAATGTGTTACCCCACAATTGAGACGCTGGCACCGACGTAGAGTAAGTGGGCGGAGTAAGAACATAGTTGGGCAGCGGGTCGCCAAAGCTTACTGAACCCGCCTGAAATGCCCCGTTGGCTGGAGTCGCGCTGCCACCTTGGAAGAAGAAAGCACCAGAGTTGGAAGCATAGGCCCAAACGTTTTGAGCGCCTTCGGCGTAATGCCGCAAGGAAAAGCCCACGCGAACTACAGTCTTGTCCTTACCCGTCAACTTGCCGAGCAACCCGCCACTCGCGTTAGGAGTCCATGCAAGCGCCGCAGCTGGGGAGAGATTCATCTTTTGCGCGTTGTAAGCATAGTGCCGTGCCAGGAATTGCGGGTTACTAACCCCCCCAAGCGTCCCCGGCGAATTGATTGCGCCCACCTTGGTGGGTCCCCAAAGATCGGCAATGCTCGCCGGACTGCTATAGTATCCGCTAACGTCATGATCAGCGCCATAAAGGTCATAACGAAGCCCGTAGTTTATGGTTAGATTTGGCCGCAAGCGCCAGCGATCCTGGGCCCACATGCCGCCGGCCTGCTGCACTTCATCCAGGTTATAAGCGCCGAAAGGCTTATATTTTCCTGTCTGAACGTCAAGCGGGCGGCCCACCTGGATGTTAACCGCACTTACTCTTGCCGCTAACAGCGCGTACAATGACCGTGCGTTTCCCTGAATTGTAGTGTTTTGAGAAGCCAAGGCCGCGTTGACTACGTTGGAAGCCGGATCTTGTCCGTCCAGGCCGAATGTATAACTCGGTTCGCCGCCTGGTCCATTCCAATAGTGGTCCTGCTCATGAAACCAGCTCGCGCCGAACACGAACGAGTGCGAACCCTTCTGCCAATTCAGATTGTCCACGGCATTAATTAGCGGATAGAAGGAAGATATGGGCACTCTCGGGTAGGCATTGCCATAGGGGCTTGTAAGCCCATATGGCCACGTCTGCCGGTACAAATTCGTAAGATCAACTGGCACGCTCGAGATAGCGAAGTTGTCAAATTGATGCATGTAGCCTGCGTGGAATTGATTCACCAGAGTTGGCTTTGCCACCCAATCCAGGCCAAAACCGGCAATGCGATTATTGTGCGCATTGGAGTTGAACGTGAGTTGGTCCTGAGGCAGAGAACCTGGGAATTGAGGTGCGTTGGTCAGATCGTTGGTGGTTTTCGTTTGGCCGTAGGATAGGAACACGCGGATCTTTTCCGTGGCGTTCCAATCGGCGCGGATGGTTGGGTAATAAATCGTATCGCGGTGCGCGTACTGAAAGCCCAAGGTGTAAATGTTGGGGTCGGAAGTGGGAATTAAAGAAGCCAAGTTGTAGGTGCCGCTGATCGCTTGCAGGGAACTGGCTACATTTGAGTTCACTTTCGATGGCAGGCCGGCGTTGCCAGCGATCTGCAACAGGTTCACTGTCTGGATGTTCCCGCTTGCGTCCTTGAAAGAGAACAAACCCTGCTGGGCGGCAGGACTGAGTACAGTTGCCGTGAGGCTGCCTGAAAAGGGCTGAATGGATTGCGCCCAGGTGCCGAAGAAGAACAATTTGTTCTTCAAAACCGGCCCCCCGGCGCTTCCTCCGAAGTCATTCAACTTCAAAATATTGCGTGGTTGGTTCCGGGCATTGTTGATCCACGAATTTGCGTTCAGAGATGTGTTGCGAAAATCCTCATAGAGCCGGCCGTGAAAAGCATTCGTGCCCCGGCGAGTCACAATGCTGATACGCATAGCCGATGTTCCAATCCCGCTCAAGTCTAATTGCCCCGTTTGGACGGTCATCTCCGCCACGTCTTCAATACGCGGTTGCACGGCAGTTGTACCGTAGGCAAACCCTCCGCTACGAAAGCGATTGCTGATGCCCGGAGTGCCATCGAAGTCTGCGCCCACCACCGCGCCACCTGGCAAGTTATTCCAAGTTCCGGTAACCGAACCTGCACCTCCGGTGCTCGACCAGCCAGGAACAAGGAATGCAAGGCTCATCACGCTGCGGCCGTTCAAAGGAAGATTCACCACCTGCTTCGTATCGATGGTGTCGGAAAGAGTACTGGATTGGGTTTCAAGAAGTGGCGATGCGGAATCGGATACAGTCACCGTCTGTGTAGTAACGCCCACTTTGAGGCTGGCGTTCACCGTTGTGATACGTGCCGTTTGAACTTGCACGGACCGGAACAATTGAGTGTCAAATCCGGACTTCGACACGTTCAGTTCATAGATGCCGAATGGCAGGTTTGGGAAGGAGTACGAACCACCTGCCTGTGTTTCGGCCTTGCGCACGTCATTTGTTTCGACGTCCCGCAGAAGCAACTGAGCCCCCGGAACACTCGCCCCTGCCGGGTCTTGAACGGAAACCGTTACGGACCCGACATTACTAGTCTGAGCACACAAGGGAAGGATGCTGATCAAGATTGATTCGAGGATAATTCTCCGCAAACATCGCACAGGGAACGCGGTCGGTTTGTAATTCATATTAGTTGCCCCTTTGGTGAATCGCGATTCTGGGAGAGATCGCAATCTTGTATACAGTATTGTGTACGGGCTTTGGAATGGTGTCAAGTCTTTTGAGCGCTCTGTTGCGCAACAACTATGCTTAACAACTAGAGCTTACCTTCATCCTTGGACGCTGCAAATGGGGAATTTAGGATTCTGTTTAGAATCCGATTTGGTATACAATACCGCAGAGCGGCTCATTTGGTTTCGATATTGTGTTCACAAATAGAGTACGGCTAATGAGAGGAGAACTACGGATGCGATGTTTGGCTAACTTGCCCCGGGATCGAATGCGGGTTCACGACCACTATGCCGCCAATTTGCATACCGGGCGGGCTTTGTACAAACATCGGGGCAGGGATTTCCGTCTCACCGGCGTGCATGGCAGAGTAGCAAAAGAACTCCTGACATGAAGATTGACTCCGCCATCCGCCGCCGTGATCTACTGGCTTCCGCACCATTGGCGGCGGGAATATTGCTGGGCAGAACTACGAGTGCCGCACCCGCGGCCTTGGCCGTCCGGAACGCGATTGAAGCGTTCGATTACGAGGGCGTCCAACTTCGCGATAGCCGTTGGCGACGCCAGATTCTCACCGCGCGCGAGTTCTACCTTTCCATTTCCGACGATGATATTCTTCATGGCTTCCGCCGCGCCGCCGGGCTCGCCGCGCCTGGCAAACCGCTTGGCGGCTGGTGCAAGGATGACAGCTCAATGGTGTTCGGACAGTGGCTCAGTGGAATGGCGCGGCTGCATCATGCAGCCGGCGGCGCAGAGGTTCTAGCGAGGGCCTCGCATCTCTTGACTGAATGGGGCAAGACAATAAAACCAGATGGTGATTGCCGCATGCGCCACTACACGTACGACAAAATGGTTTGTGGCTTAGTGGATATGAAGCGCTATGCGGGCCACCCCGATGCTGAAGTGCTGCTCGACAAAACCAGCGATTTCGCCATGCGCACCTTTGAGCGCGACAACTTGAAAGTTGTGCCAAGCCACAACACCATGTATTACGGTTTGCCGCAGGAATGGTACACTCTGGCGGAGAATCTGTATCGCGCCTATGAACTTACCGGCAACGAAAAATATAAGAATTTCGCCGGACTCTGGCTTTACCCGCAATACTGGAACAAATTTGCCGATTCGTCCAAGTCCGTGAACGCCCATGGGGTTCACGCCTACAGTCATGTGAACTCTTTCAGCAGCGCAGCCATGGCCTATGCGGTTACTGGCCAAGCGGCCTACCTGCGAATCATCCGCAACGCATACGATTACCTGCAACAAACTCAATGCTTCGCCACCGGCGGATTCGGTCCGAACGAGCGGTTGATGAGCCCCGGAGGAGCGCTTGGCAAGTCGCTCGAAACCCGCTCCGATACATTTGAGACTATCTGCGGCTCCTGGGCGGGCTTCAAACTCTCGCGCTACCTGATGCAGTTTACCGGCGAAGCACGCTACGGCGATTGGATAGAGCGGCTATTCTACAACGGCGTTGGCGCGTCTTTGCCACTTCGCCCTGGCGGCAGAAACTTCTACTACTCCGATTACCGGGTCAGTGGTGGCATGAAGGTCGGGTACTGGGAGAATTTCACCTGCTGTTCAGCCACTTACATTCAGAACATGGCCGATTACCACAATCTGATTTACTATCACGATGCATCGTCATTGTATGTGAATCTGTATGTTCCCTCTGAAGTGGCATGGCGCGGCGGTAGACTTGTCCAAGAGACGGATTATCCCGCTACTGGTTCAAGCACTTTGACCATCAATGCAGTTCCAGATGCTGCCTTCGCTCTCAAATTGCGCGTGCCAGGCTGGTCGCGAGGTATGTCAATTCGGATCAACGGCGCTGATGCGGGCGTTGTGTGCACGCCCGGACAGTGGGCTATCCTGTCTCGTAAATGGCAGAAGCGTGATCAGGTTGAGGTTCGCATTCCGATGGAATTCCGCATGGAAGCCGTTGATCAACAGCATCCGGATCGCGTGTCCATTGTAAGAGGGCCCGTTGTTTTCGCCTTGGATTTCAACTACCACGATCCTGCCTTCGAACTCCCAAAGACTGCGGCAGAACTCAACCGCTGGCTGGTTGCCGATGAAGAGCCATCCGTTTTTCAGGTGAACCGTCCAGATGGCCGGCCAGTCAGGTTGAAGTTCCGGCCATTCTACGAATTTGCCGAACAGTTTCCATATCTGATGTATTTTGACCGCAAGACTCCGTCGTATGCGCTTTGGTAAGAATTCCAAGGGAGTGACTTGAATAACTTAATAAGATCTACAGCGCTTTTCATCGTGGCGATGTCGGCGGCGCAGGGCCAGTTTAAGGAACTGCTTGATTCGCTGGAATTTCGCAATCTTGGACCGTTTCGCGCCGGAGGTTGGATTTCGGACATTGCCATTCCCGATTCCCCGGCCGAGGCACACGAAAAAGTTCTATATGCCGGCGCGCGCACCGGCGGCGTGTGGAAGTCCACAAATGCCGGAACAACTTTTGAACCAGTGAGCGATTCGATTGGCGTAGCGTCTACCGGTGCATTGGCAGTTGCTCCCTCGAACGCGGAAATTGTATGGCTCGGCTCAGGCGACGCATCGGCTACGCGCAGCGCGTACCATGGCGACGGCATCTATCGGTCGGCGGATGGAGCCAAGACCTGGAAGCACATGGGCCTCGAGGATACGCAACACATTGCGCGTATTGCCATTCATCCAACTAATCCAAACGCCCTTCTGGTCGCGGCCCTTGGCCCACTGTATTCGCCCAGTCAGGCGCGCGGTGTTTTCAAGACTACCGACGGAGGCGCCAATTGGGTTCGAACTCTGTACTTCAACGATACGACGGGTGCGGTTGATCTTGTGAGGGATCCTCGCAATCCGGAAATCGTGTACGCCGCCATGTATGATGCGCAGCGCATGCCATGGCGGCTGCGCGACGGTGGTGCGGGAAGCGGCATTTATAAATCGGTTGATGGTGGAATATCCTGGAAGCATTTAGAGCAAGGCTTACCGGCCGGGCAAATTGGGCGAATTGGATTGGACATTGCGCGCAGTCATCCGGATACCATCTATGCAATCGTTGAAGATTTCAATCAAAAGCCCGGCAATACTGGTGGTGGTAATGCGTCGGTTGGCGGCGGGGTATACCGCAGCGATGATGGCGGATCCAGTTGGCGCAAGACCAGTAAGGCCAACGACGACTTAAGCCGCAAGTCAGGCTACGCGTTCAACCAGATTCGCGTTGCCCCGGACAACCCGGACCGCATCTTTATTACCGGTTCGAACCTGATCAGTTCAGGGGATAGCGGTACAACGTGGGAAGGGCTGGCTGCCGGTCCTGGAGCCTTCAATGCTCCCCGCCCATTTCGCCGCGCCTTCGGCGACTTCCGCGTTCTGTGGATTGACCCGAAGGATTCAAGCCGCATGATAGCCGGCTCTGACGGCGGCGTGTTCGTTTCTCACGATGGCGGAAAAACCTGCGATCACTTAATGAATCTTCCACTCGGGGAAGTCTACTCGCTCGGCGTGGACAATGAATCGCCATACCGTATTTTTGCTGGCCTGCAGGACCACGAGTCCTGGATGGGACCTTCAAACGGGCCATCAGGCTCGTTGGGGATTGAGGACTGGAAAACCGTAGGAATTGGAGATGGCATGTATAACGAGCCCGACCCAAACGGCCGGTATGAGTACAACGATCAGGAGTTTGGCACGCCAGTCCGCATTGATTTGATCGACCGCACACGCACCGTTATCACGCCCGCGCGAGTGCAAGGCCAGCCTGCCCCTCGCGTCAATTGGGTTGCTCCGCTAAGGCTCTCTCCTCACGACAGCAAAGTAGTGTACTTTGGCGCAAACGTAGTGTTCCGATCTAAAGACCGTGGTGATCATTGGGATGTGATCAGCCCCGATCTGACGACCAGCGATCCCGCAAAAATCTCCGGACCGGGAACCGCCATTCAGCATTGTACGATCGTCACGTTAGCCGAGTCGCCGGCCAAGGCTGGCGTGATCTGGATAGGTACAGACGATGGCAAGGTGCAAGTAACTCCCGACAATGGCGTCAATTGGTTAGATCGTACTTTGCCGCTTGCCGCGGCGGGCGCACCGGTCGACGCATGGGTGACTCGAGTGTTTCCATCGCGCTTCAAAGAAGGCGTCGCCTACGTCACCAAGAACCGCCGACGCCAAGACGATTTTCGAGCATTCGTCTACCGCACAACTGACTTTGGCGCGACTTGGACCAACATCACGGCCGGCCTTCCAACTGGCGCCGCAAACGTGATCGCAGAAGATGTGCGCTTGCCGAATCTGCTTTTCCTCGGTACGGATGCCGGACTCTTCACCTCCATCGACTCCGGATCGCATTGGGAACGAATCAAAGCCAACCTATCTCCCGCCCCGGTTACCGACCTTACCATCCATTCCCGCGAAAGCGACCTTGTACTGGGCACATTTGGACGCGGTTTGTGGGTAAGCAACATTGCGGCGCTACGTGAGCTTGCCCAGCTTGGCGAGAAGGCCGCGCACCTATTCGAAATCCAACCATTTGCTGAACGCAGGGAAGTGGCTTGGGGCAATTACCGGCTCCATGGTGACCGCAATCTAACGACGCCGAACGAACCTAACGGTATGAGGATAGTCACATATTTCAAGATCGTGCCCACTGAACAGCCATCATTAATTATCATTGACGCCGCGGGTAAGGCTGTTCGCAAATTGCAATGGACGGCCAAAGCCGGCTTGAACTGGTCTTACTGGTTCTTGGACAATGACGGAGGTTCCCCAATGCCCGTGGGTGAATACACAATCACCCTGCAGACGGGCGGAATGGCGGTTGGCACTCAGCCCGCTCGCGTTGTTTCACGCGCCCCGGCAGATAATCCGCCCCAACGCCGCAGGCCCGGCGCCGATTCTCAAAACTGAAAGTATGCTCGCAATTGAATGTTGCGTGGACTGACCGCTGCCGTAGTAGTTTGGCCGAACGTCGTTGCCTGAATATTAGCATTGGCGATGGCGAACACAGGATGGTTGAACACATTCAGCGCCTCCACCTGGAAACCGAACCGTGCCCGTTCCCTTATTCTCACTTCCTTGGTAACGGCTAGATCGTTGACGAGAATCTTCGGTCCATACAGGTAGACGAACGATCCAAACACCCCAGGAGTGGTTGGGGAAACTAGAAATTGCGGATTGGCGCGTCCATCAGGGCCAATCAGATCGCCGGAAGTTTCAATCAGATTCTTGTTTGGGCCGCTGCTGAATCGCGCGAATTTACTTTGCAGTTGGGCAACCGTCAGTCCATTGAGTACGATTCCGGAATCAGTGAGATTGTTCACGGTCTGGCGGTTTCCAGCACCGTTGGTTAGCTGGAATACCCGTCCACTGGTAAGCCGGTGAACACCCGATAGCACCCATCCTCCGGCGATGCGATCAACAACCGGATTGGAAAGATTGACAAGCTTCCCCTTGCCGACTGGAAGCGAATAACTCCAAAAGCTCTGAAAAACCTGCCGCAGGTCGAACGGAGTCGGGCCATAATCCAGCTTGCCATTTCGCAACGTACGGATTTGGGATGTGCCGGTTTGATCGCTGGCATTGAAGATGTTCCCAAGCGTGTGGCTCCACGTGTAATTAGCCTGGAAAGCAAGTCCGTGACTGATCACTTTGCGAACTTCCAACTGAAGGCCGTTGTAATTCGTGTTGCCGTTACTGTCCTGATAGTTAAGGTTATTGACGTATGGATTCACCCGGAAGAAGTTAATGGGATAGGATCCGGCAACGTTATAGCCGTTGGTGGCGCACGGGCTGAAGGTGCTCCCAACCATTCTGCATATGTAATTGATGTTCGTCGCCAGACTATTGGCGAATGCACCCGCCTGCCCTTGCTGCAGGTAAGTAACAAACGTCCCATTGGTGAACGTCGCAGGCAACGCTGGCTGTGCCCCACGGGCTCCAAACGCGGTTTCAAGAATAGGCAATGCCGCTTGACCAGGCAACCCGTTATTTGCAAAGGAAGCGCCCTTTCCGTTGGCTTGATTGACTGTGAGATTGCCCTGAGCAATCTTGAATTCCTGCAGGAATCCGTTTTCAAAAATATTGGTTTCCTGGACGTTGGAATAATGCCACACGTGAGTGGATTTGTTGCCCACGTATCGAGCCTCAATCACAAGCCCATTTGCAATTTGCCTCTGTATCCCAAGAGTCCAATTCTGCACGTAAGGAATGCGCAAGTTCGGGTTCGTAGTGGCCGCACTGCGGTTGAAGGTGAACAAAGATTGGTTCAACGTGGAGTTGAAGGCAGTTGGAAAAGTGCTTAACGATGGAATTATTCCGCCGGCGGTTAGCGCGCCAGCTGCAAATCCGGGCTGGCCGGGAAGCAGACTGATGGACGCGGTGGCGCCGGGGTTGGCCGACATCACGTTTGAGATGGCGTTTAATCCTTCCTCATAGAAATTTACAGCATAGCTGGCGCGAAACACGGTTTTGTTGCTCAAGAGTTTTCCTGCAATGCCATTGTCGTATTTCGGGTTCCAAACTATGCCCAAGTTGGGAGCTGGCTGCTTGAAATTCGAACCGTAAGTGTTCGAGGTCTGGGTGAATACCGGATTCTGCACGCCGTTTAAAGTTCCGGGTTGGAACCAATTCGTGGATGGTCCAAGAAAGTTGGCGAAGTTGGGTGCAAAGTCGATGTTGTTGCTGTTCTTGATGGGACTCGAGAAGTTCCAGCGCAAGCCATAGTTTAGGGTGAAGCGCGAGTTGACGCGGAAAGTATCTTGTACAAAAATGCCACCGTAGGTCTCGTCAAAGCGCTGGACAATCGGTGCGTACGGAGTGTAGGCGTGCGAAACTTCGTCCACGTTGAGTCCGCCATTGATGGAGCTAATGCGGCCCGTCAGTGTGGCGTAGAGTTGCGCCGCGCTAGCCACGTCGGTTGCGCGAATGGCCTGGCTTGGCGCCGCGTTGATCCTCGCCTGGGTAAACAATGCATTGATCGGGTCGCTGGCGTCAACCCCAAGCGTTTCGGTCAGCACTCCACCGCCTCCAGGGGCGTTCCACGTCTCTTCCCAAAAACTGGTATGCAGCCAACTGCCGCCAAATGAAAGAGTGTGGCGGCCCTTTAGCCAACTCAAATTATCCGACACCTGGAACACGGGGTTGTTCCTGATGAACGGTGTCTGGTTCGGAATCAGCGGCGTTACGCCTAAACCAAGGTTGTAATAAGTATTGTTGTACGCTTTCCAGTTATCAACGCCCGTACCCTTATAGAAAAACTCACCGTTGCTCTGAACTCCGAAAGTGAACGAGTTGAGCAGATTTGGTTTGATGGTCCAGTCGACGGTGTTCGAGGCGATGTAGGCACTAATCTTATACGAGCCGCCGAGAAAGTCGAGTCCCGGGTATTGCGGCACGCCGGTGATCGTGTTGTAACGAAGATTCCAGACTCCATGCCAGGCCACGTTGGGGCTGATCTGATAATCAACGCGCGTCGTCGGATAGTAGGTTTTGTTGGTCAGCGGCTGATTCCAGTTCAAGGTCTGCTGATAGAGGTTTGAGCTTGGTATCACCACACCCTTGGTTGCCGTCGCCCCAATGCTGTTCAGCACTCCCTGGACGATTGGGTTGGGCGTTCCTGAGAAGCCTCCTCCTGCGGCGAATTGCAACAGGTTCAGTGTGTGGACTTGATTGTCGGTTCCAACGTACTGATAATTGCCAGCCGCGGCCTGCGGCGTCAACATGGTTGCCGTGGATATCTGACTCTGCGGGATTGGAGTGGCCTCGAAGTTCACAAAAAAGAACAGCCGGTTTCGCAAGTAAGGAACCCAGGGTACAAGCCGGCCTCCAAAATTCCCGCCGAAGTCGTTCTGCCGGATTTTTGTTCGGGGAAGACCCTGTATATTGTTGAAAAAACTATTTGCGTTAAGCGCCTCATTGCGCATTTGCTCGAACGCTTTCCCGTGGTACACATCCGTTCCGCGCCGGGTGACCAGTTTGATCTGCATGGCCCCATCGCCGGCCGCATCAGCGCCATTGCCAGTGGTGGCCACGGTCACTTCTTCAATGGCATCCAGCCGCGTCGGCGCAAACTGGAAGAAGCTCGTGCCGCCGCTCTTGAATCGCTGCGAGTTGTTGTTCATGCCATCCAGCGAGATGTTCATCGAGGCGTTGGGAAGGCCATTGAAAGTACCCGAACGGCCGTTATCACTGTTGCCGATCGACTGATTGCCGGCCATCAGCGTGGCAAACGGAAGAGTGTCGCGCCCGCTCAACGGCAGGTCCTGAATAAAGTCGTTCTTGATTGTTGTGGCCACTTGGCTCGACGACGTTTCCAGTACCGGAGTCGCGCCGCTGATCTCAACCGTGTTCGATACCGATCCAATCACAAGCTGTACAGGTTGATTGGTAACACGTCCTGTGTCAACAATCACGTTTTCCACAATCGCTTTCTCAAAGCCAGCGATGGTCACCGTTAACTGATACTTACCCGATTGCAGGTCCAGCAGCGTGAAGTCGCCGGAAGTGTTGGAACGGACAGAGCGAGTAATGCCGGTTGAACTATCCTTGGCGGCAATCTCAGCGCTAGGAACTCCAGCGCCGCTTGGATCCGTAATGATTCCCCGAATTTGCCCGGTGGTTGTGTTTTGAGTGAACGCCGGTAGGGCTACAAAGGCCAGGGCGAATGCGAACAAGAAAGGATGAACAGCTAGGTTTTTCATCAGTCCCCCAAATAGCGGCAAGTAGACACGTTCGATGGTATACAGAGTAGGATACCATTTAGTATACAATAGGACACGAAAAAGGAGAGCACTTTTTTGCAAGTTGACTGTCGCGTACCGGTGTACTTTAGTTTGCACGGGGCTTCAGCCGGCTTTAGCCCCGTTGCCGCGAGCCTTAATAACACTCCCAAAGCAGGGTCAAAGCCATCAAGTGATTACTCCGGCTAGAAAGTAAACTTGGCTGCAAACTGCAAAATGCGAGGATCGCCGGAACTCTGTATTTTTCCAAAAGCCGAGGAACTTCGCGACGTTACCGGCAGGTTGTAATTTGTATGATTGAACAAATTGAAAAACTCAAAACGCAATTCAAACCTCTGACGCTCTCGAATCTGGAAATAACGCGATAGATTGGCGTCTAGATTCACAAAGGAAGGTCCAATCAGGGAATTGAATCCAGCGTTCCCGAACGTCCCCAACGCATTCGGAACCAGCATGGCAGGATCCACCCAGACCAAAGAATTTGCATTTCGCACGTACGGATTCCCCAACACGTTCGGGCGGTCCTGTCCCAGCCCGGTCAAGGAATTGTCAACACCAGTAGTCGGCGTAAACGGGAAACCTGTGTGCCTGGTGAACAGGCTCCCCAATTGCCAATGGCTCAGGAACTGGTCCACCGCGCGGTTCGTAAATCGTGGAACTTCGTAGACCAATGACGTCGCCGAGTTCTGCCGTAAGTCAAAATCGCAAGGAGCAATGTCACCATTGCGGTTATATGGGTTTTGATAACTGGCGCCGCCCAGGCCATTGCGGTTGCCATAGGTCTCGGCATTTTGCGTGCAATGGGACCATGTGTAGACGGAAAGCACCGTGAAGTGATGACTGAACCGGTGCTGTGCAGAAATGCGAAGCCCGTTATAGTTACTGTTCAGACCATCATCGGCCAGCGTGATCTTCGAATAAAAGGCGCCCTGTGCGGGATTGAGTTGGCTGAGCAAACGCCGCTGCTGTGTATTGGCTACAGTCGACGCGCCTGGAATATACATTGCGGGGTTCTGTTCCCTGGATGCGCGCAAGTGCGTCGCCTTGCTGCCTAAGTAAGCTACTGAAACCATCCAATTGCCCGCCAACTGCCGTTGATAGCTAAGGTTCCATTGCTGGTGAGACATATGATGCAGGTCGAGCGGAAAATTGATGTATGAGCCAGAGGTAGGAAATGCAGCGTTGGCCGCTGGCGGATACGGAGCCGGATATGGATTCCCTCCGGGATAACCTTGGAATGGATTCGACAATCCTCCAGCGGGAGCTGTTAACGCAATGGAATTGCCCCACGGAGCCGACGCCGCCAAGTCTCTCTCTGTAAACGTCTTCGGCGTTTCGTAGTAGATTCCATAAGAGGCGCGGATGCTTTGTGTTCCTTTGCCAGAAGGATCATACGCCAATCCCACGCGCGGTGCGAAGCCGCTCCAACTGCTGCCCGCAAACGATTTCGGAATGCCGGCGTCTCCGTTGAAGAAGATCCCGGCCGGAGCATTCGAGTAAACCGCGGAATGCTGTCCTGCAATGAAAGCTGGCAAAGAAAAATGCGAGCCACGGCCAAACTCATCGTGACCCGGCAGCGATGGTTCCCAGCGTACTCCCACGTGCACGTTCAGCTTCTTCGAGACGCGCACATCATCCTGCACATAGGCGCCGTAGTATCGCTGGCGCAACCCCACCACAACCGGGCTTCCTACTGAAAGAAGGTTCGGCCGGCCAATCAGAAAGTCCGCATTGGCGTCGCCCGTCAGAGATCCGTTAAATGTCCATTGCCCGTTGGCGATTCCGATGTTCACCTCGTCCATTTGCATGGCCAGCATTTCTGCGCCAAACATAATATGATGGCGGCCGCGGATCAGATCCATATCATCGGCGTATTGGAATGTGTTTCGCACAAAGGTGGCCGGAGCGTTTGATCCACCGCCCACCACAAACCTATTGGAAACCGTCAGATCAATGAAGTGGGGATAGGCATTGAACATGTTTGAGCCTAAGGAAACAATGTTAGGCATGTCCGGCGAAGTGGCGCGATTGTTGATCAGCCGCGAATAGGTGGCGTGAAAAGCATTAACGAAGCCCGGCGTGCTGTACTGATCGGCAAGTACAATCGAGGTTGCCCGTTCTTCCAGACCCGATCACTGCGTTGTCAGAATATTATCGGTGTAAATTACGGGATTGTCATAGTCGGCCACAAAGAAGCGGCCATACACTGTGTTCTTGCTGCTTTGAATCCAGTCCACGCGGCCCACATATTGGTTTTCGTTATTGGGGTTAGGAATCGCATAAGTGAACTTGCCGCATGGATCGGATGGCGAAGGAATCAGTTTCGCTAGCCCCGCGGCCGGTGCGCTGAAACGCGTCGTGGGAATCTTGTTTCCAGGAAATGCCTGATTGTTGGAAGGGTCGATCAGTGTAACGGGCTTTCCGCTCGATTGGCAGGCGGCCGATTCAACGGTGCCAAAGTCGCCTGCGAGCATTGCCGCCGTGGGTACAAAGCTGACGGATTGCGGCGGTGCGGTTCGTGTACGCGTTGCCTGGAATCCATTGAACAGGAATAGGCGATCCTTCAAAATCGGACCACCCGCGGTTCCTCCGAATTGGTTGCGCCGTAGCGAGTCCTGCGTTGGGGCAAAGTAGTTGCGGGCATTGAAGGCGCCATTTCTTATAAACTCAAACACGCCGCCATGGATCTGGTTAGTGCCCGATTTGGTTACGGCATTTACCACCGCATACGGATGAATTCCGTAGCGTGCGGACACTCCATTGGTTTGAACACTGAACTCCTGCAGTGCGTCCGGGAATGGAAAGGGTAAGTTCACGTTGGAATGCGTATCGTTGTGGTCGCCCCCGTCCAGCAAGTAGTTATTGCCGTTTTCCTGTCCACCTGCGATGGAAACTCCCACGGAACTGACATAGTCATGCGTAGTAATGAAACGTCCTGCGGCTCCGGGCGGCACACTGGCGCCACCGGACAACAAAATCAAGTCAGTGGCCTGCCTTCCGTTCAGCGGTAGATCCACAATCCGGCGCTGATCGATCACTTCTGAAATCGATGTGTCCTGCGTTTCCACCATGGCCGCCCCTGCGGAAACCAGCACCTCTTGTGATACGGCTCCCAATTGAAGGGTGACGTTGATTTGGATGTTGTTGCCAACCTGAAGCACAAGGCCGGAATGCACATTTGTGCTGAACGAAGGGGCGCTAACTTCCATCTTGTAGGGGCCAACGGAAAGGTTCAGCAGGACGTACGCACCATCGCTGCCGCTGACTGCGTTGGTAACCTGGCCAGTGGCTGTCCGTGTCGCCTTGATGCGGGCATTTGGGATCGCGGCTCCACTTAAGTCACTACGTCACCGTGAATAGTGGCATTGGCTACAGCCTGGGCGTGTACAAGGTTCGGAACACACCATACGATCAGAAACGTTGGGACCAGATATTTCATGTCGATCTCCTTGTTGCGAACCCTGGGCACGCCAAATGGCCAAATTCCTCTTGGCGCCGGTTAGGGTGGCAGGGGCTGTTTTCCAGCCTGCGAAGCGCTGGGGCTTGACAATGTTTCCTACACCGTACACAATACTGTATACAATTTTGAGTACGCGTGGGGACGCTATCCACGAAAAGGGACAGGTACATGAAGCAACACACGGCCGCTCTTCTAATCCAGCCTGCGGGAAATCTACTATTAATGATCCCCAGGCTCTTACCCACTACCAGATTTACCGCGCGGATCCTTATCTTCGCTTCACTACTGCTTTCCTCAATCGTCTGGGCTCAGTTCAGTAGTGGAATTCAAGGTATCGTTGCCGATCACACCGGTGCGGTTGTCCCCGGTGTTTTGATTCGCGTCACCAATCTCGATACTGGGGTTGCCAGGGAAGTATCTTCTTCAGCAAACGGAACCTACGTGGTTCCCAGCCTCAGTCCCGGGAATTACACCCTGCAAGCACTGAAAGAAGGATTCGCCGGGGCCAAGCAGGAATCGTTGGTCCTTCCTCCTGACGAAGTCCGGAAAGTGGATTTCAAATTGGAGGTGGGGAGCGTCCACGATGTCGTAAATGTCAGTGGCCAGGTCTCCGTGCTTCAGACCGAAACAGGCAACGTCGTCTCCACCATGAATCAGGCAACGTTGGCGCAGCTCCCGGTTCCCAACAACAGCGTATTCAATCTGATGGTAATTCAACCGGGCGTGACAGGCCGCAGCATGGGTGTCGATAACCTTACTGGCCGCAGCGGGCCCAGCGTGAACTTCGCCGGCGCCCGGTCCGACTCGAATTCGTTCAGCATGGACAACATGTCCGTGAACTCAATATCACGCGGCGGCAACGCAGAGGTTGCGCCCAACGTGGAATCGGTTGAACAGGTGGCAGTTCAATTGTCTGACGCCACCGCCGCGGAAGGGCGCAACATGGGTGCGCACGTCAACGTGATCACCAAAGCCGGCACCAACCAATTCCACGGCAGCGCATGGGATTATCTGCAGAACAATAAACTGAACGCCAGAAATTTCTTTTCGACATCCACCACACCGCTTCATCGCAACCAATTCGGATACACGTTTGGCGGTCCAATTCTCAAGAACCGGACCTTCTTCTTCACCTCCTACGAAGCCATCCGTGTTGCAGGAGAAACCCCAACCAGCAGTACCGTGGAAACCAAGGCGTTTCAGCAGTTCGTGGTGCAATCGCGCCCAAATTCCATTGCCGCCTATCTCCTTTCCAACTTTCCACCAAGAGCCTACGCCACAACTAATCTGAGGGACCTTGGCAGCCCGTTGCCAGGAGTGGCGGCATGCGGTGGTTGTGCACAGGCCAATCAGTTCACGGCAACGCCAGACGGTATTGCCGATCTTGGAACCGCCGCGTGGAATCAAGCCAGCAAATCCAACTCCGACGGCTATACCTTGCGCGTCGATCATGAATTGAGGCCGGGCAAGGACCGCATGTATGGTTACTACTATCACTTCACGGGCGTTTCGCAAACCCAAGCCATTCGCGATTTTGAAAGAGACAATCCCATAGTGGGCAATTTCCTGAACTTGAACGAAACGCATATTTTCTCGCCTACCGTTTTGAACGAATTTCAGGCGGGCATGGTGCGCTATATCGGCACATACACCGTTCCGTTGCACATCAACGTTTCGCCGATCAACATCACTGGTATTGGCAGCACGTTTCAGGACACCAGCCCATACCCGGGCGGCTTCTTCCCGACGGAATACATTGTGAAGGATTCCGTCTCCATTGTCCGAGGCAGCCACACAATTAAGGCAGGCGTTGAACGCCGCCGCCAAGACAACAATCTTAAACACACGGCCAGTTACATACCCAATTACACGTTCACCAACCTTTTGACGTTTGCCAACGACACCGCATTGGCTGAGAGCCGGACGGTAAATCCTCTTACGGGGCAGCCTGCCATCACCTATGCTTCGCAGCGCATCACCGAATACGGAAGCTATGTGTCCGATGACTGGAAGGCGCGTCGTGATTTAACCATCAACATCGGCCTTCGCTATGAGTATTTCGGCCCCTATACAGACGCCAAGAACAGGCTTTCCAATTTCCTGCCCGGCACTGGCGATTACGCCCAACGAATCGCCACCGGCACCGCGCAAGTAGTTCCACAATCCTGGAATCCCAATCATCTAAACTTTGCCCCCCGTTTCGGCGCTGCATGGGACATCGCAGGAAAGGGACAGAACGTCGTTCGCATCGGTTACGGCATATCGTACGATCGCTTGGCGACAGTGTATCCAGCCGGCTATCGCAACAACCCGCCACTGGTCGGAGTCATCACCGCCGGCACGCAATTCGGGACGCGGTTCACTTATGGTTTGGGCGACCCCAATGCCACACCCAGCCAGTACAATCCACAAGCACTGGGTTATCCAATCGACTCAGCCTTCGCGGCCGGGCTCAACAGCCAAAACGGGATCATTGGCCAACGGCTCTCGCTCATCGGCGTCAGTCAGCATCTGGCTCAGCCTTACACTCAGAATTGGTTCCTCGGCTATCAGCGTTCCCTTCCGGGCCGCATCGTTGTTGAGGGGAACTACATGGGTTCCAAGGGCACAAATCTTGTGCAGATTTCCAACATCAATCAATTCACCGGCGACTTGTTGAATGGTGGAATCTTCCACGGCTTCAATCCCAGCTTTTCAAGCATCAATATGGCCTCAACCAATGGCAATTCCACGTATCAGGGCGGCACACTGTCCGTACGCAAGGCAATGTCCCATAACTTGACGTTCCAGGCTGCCTACACGGTCAGCAAGACAATTGACACCTCTGAAGGGGAACAAGGAACAACCACCTTCGCGGACGTTAACAATCAACGCTTGGACCGGGCCTTGGCCAGCTTCAACGTTCCACAGCGGTTTAGTCTAAGCGGGTTCTACAACGTTCCTTTCTTGCGCACTTGTGGCGCATGGTATTGCAAATCACTAGGCGGATGGGACGTTTCGGGTTATGGAGTCTTTGAAAAGGGTTTGCCGTTGGATGTCTTCACCAGTGGCGTTTACCCCAATGGCGACTACAACGCTGATGGCACTACATATGACCGGCCCAATGCGCCAACAACATCCATTCAAAGTGGCGGATTCAACCAGCAGCAATACCTCACCGGTATTTTTACGGCTTCGCAATTTGGTGTTCCAAAGCTCGGCGCCACCGGATCATTGGGACGAAACGCTTTTCAATCGCCAGGATTCGAACGTGTGGACATGGCGCTCACAAAGACGTTTATAATTACCGAACGCTTCAAGCTGCGCTTCCGGTTGCAGGCGTTCAATGCATTCAACCACACCAATCTGAATGCACCATCCGGCAACCTCACCAGTAGTAGTTTTGGTAAGGTAACCAGCGCACAGATTCCCAGGCAGTTGTCACTCAGTTTGATGTTGAAGTTCTAAATCAGGAGGAAGTTTGACTAAGAATCCAAGCAGGCGAAGATTCGGCTCCGCTCTCGCAGGCGCCACTCTGGCGGCACGTCATTTATCCGCGCAACAGGCAGCGCCTGCCACTCCGGCTGCCGCGCCAAATCCGAACACAACTGAGCAGCGGCGTGGCACTATCCCTGAGGTTCCGCCCTTTGAGGGGAAGATTCAGTTCAAAAGGAAGAGCGTCCAACCGAAGGTCTCGCCTTTCCCAATGCCGCAGGTGCGCTTGTTACCCAGCCCATATTTGGATGCGCAGGAATGGAACAGAGGATACATGGCGCGCCTCGGCGCTGAGCGTTTACTGTACAACTTTCGCGCCAATGCAGGCCTCCCAGTCGGCACGGCCGAGCCTTTCGGAGGTTGGGAGCAGAAGGACGACGGCCAACGTGGAAGTGAACTCCGAGGCCATTTCACAGGCCATTTTCTTTCCGCAAGCGCTCTGCTTTACGCGTCCACCGGAGACCCTGCGGCCAAGCAGAAAGCCGACTACATGGTGGCCGAACTCGCCAAGTGCCAGCAGAAGCTAGGCGGCGGTTACTTGAGTGCGTTCCCGGCGACATTTTGGGACCGCTTAGCTAGCATGGAGCGCGGAAAAATTCCGTGGGCGCCCTTTTACACTATTCATAAAATCATGGCGGGCATGCTTGACATGTACACGCTTGCTGGAAATGAGCAGGCATTGAAAGTCCTGGAAGGGATGGCCGCCTGGGCCGATCAATGGTCCGCATCTAGAACTGAAGATCACATGCAGAAGATTCTCAATGTTGAATTTGGCGGCATTGCGGAAACCCTCTATCGCCTTGCGGCAATCACAAAGAACGACCAATGGGCTCAGGCCGGCGATCGTTTCCAAAAGAAGAGTTTCCTCAATCCGCTCGCCTCGCGCCGTGACGAATTGCGCGGACTGCATGTCAACACGCACATCCCGCAAGTAATCGCCGCCGCCATCCGTTACGAAATCTCAAATGACATACGCTTTCACGATGTGGCCGACTACTTTTTCTACGAAGTCACCACCGCCCGTTCGTACGTCACTGAGGGCACCAGCAATGGAGAGGGCTGGTTAACGCAGCCCAGGCAGCTTGCCGCGGAACTGAAACGCAGCGTGGCTACTGGCGAGTGCTGCTGTGCCTACAACATGTTGAAGCTCGCTCGCCATCTCTATAGCTGGAATCCGTCGCCCGCCTACTTTGATTACTACGAACGGTCAATGATCAATCATCGCCTTGGCACCATTCGTCCAAAAACAGGTTACACGCAATATTACCTTTCTCTCACTCCCGGAGCCTGGAAGACATTCAATACAGAAGAGCAGTCCTTCTGGTGCTGCACAGGATCGGGCGTCGAAGAATTCGCGAAACTCAACGACAGCATTTATTGGAAGGACGCTCAAGGGTTATTCGTAAATCTGTTCGTTCCCTCCGAGCTTGATTGGGCGGAGAAAGGATTCAAACTGCGGCAACAGACAAAGTATCCGGAATCGCCCAGCACCACGCTCACTATTACGGCGGCTCGGCCTACTCCAATGGCCATCCGCATCCGCGTCCCAGGTTGGATGCAGTCCGCGCCGGCAGTCAAACTCAATGGCAAGGCACTTGAGTCCTCGGCTGCGCCCGGCAGCTATTTAACGCTTAGCCGTCCCTGGAAGGCTGGGGACAAGATTGAGATGGAAATGCCCATGCACTTGTACGCCGAGGCCATGCCCGACGACCCGAACATGCAAGCGATTCTTTACGGCCCGGTTGTGCTAGCTGGCGACCTTGGTTCAGAAGGCCTGAATGAGCGCAACATTGTTGGCCCCAATGCCCCGCGCCTCGGTGCCAGGCCGGCAAATGCTCCCGCAAGGCCCAACGCTCCCCCGCCAGTTCCGCAGCTTGAAATCCCTACATTCAAGGTCTCTAGTGGGGACCTCACAAGTTGGATCAAGCCGGCGGGTCCACCATTGACATTCCGCACCACGGGCCAAAAGACCGACGTGACTCTTATGCCGATCAACAGCATTTACGACAAGCGATATTCCGTTTACTGGCAGATTGCATGATGAATCCTAAACCGACCCGCCGGCAAATTCTAGCTGGAACTTTGCTTTCCGCACCAGCCCACGCGCTCGACGCACCGATTCAGATTGCCGGGCGCGACATAGAAGTTAGTCTGACAACAGTCAGTCCACATACGGTGCGCATCCAGATTCAACCCATCGAGAATGGGAAGCCCGTGCCCATCACAGCGGATGGAGCTCTAGTCAAGGACTACTGGGGGAAACCTGCCGCGCGTCTGCGAACGATCAGTTCCCCGCGCACAATCCGCTGTGGTGAACTAACCATCAAAGTTTCTGCCAACCCTTTGGCTTTTCGCATAGTGGGGAAAGGCGGAACGCTTGTTCAGGAATTGAAGCTCGATCCCACGAATGCCAAGTTGACATTCCATACCGGCAAGTCACCGCTGCTTGGTCTGGGACAAGGCGGTCCGCAGTTCAATCGCCGCGGTGAAGTGGATCGCATGAATAGCGGTCAAGGTGGCTATAAACTGGCGACACACGGCGCCAAAGTACCCGTGCAACTGCTGATTGGCACTTCCGGATGGGCGCTGTTCGTCCACCAGCCTCTAGGTGCATTCGATCTTACGGGCGAAGAGGGGCTACTTACCACGGCGACTCCGCAAACTCCCCTGCCTCTAGACGTTTTTGTGATCAGCGCCAACCAGCCTGCTGCTTTGATGAGCGAGTACGCCCGTTTGACCGGCTTTCCTGAGATGCCGCCCCTGTGGTCGTTCGGCTACCAGCAGTCGCACCGCACATTGGGTCCGCCCGAAGAGATCCTGCAAGAAGCGAAGCTGATTCGCGAAAAGAAGCTGCCTTGCGACACTATGATTTACCTCGGCACGGATTTCTGCCCGAATGGCTGGAATACTCACAACGGCGATTTTGAATGGAACAAAGCGGCGTTCCCGGATCCTAAGAAGGCTATCGACAGTCTGCACGCCGATAACTTCAAGGTTGTGCTTCACACAGTGATCGAAGGCCGCCACCTTACTGGAACCGTAAGGGATGCATGTACCGCTCCACCGATTCCGAGTGGCCGCACTGCCGACAATCGTTGGCCGCCCGACCGCCAAGCGTCCTGCTATTGGCCCCATCACAAGCAACTGCTCGATCTTGGAGTGGATGGCTGGTGGCCCGACCAGGGCGATGGGCTCGACTCCGCATCGCGGCTCGCGCGCAATCGCATGTACTTTGAAGGCCATCAAATGTATCGGCCAAACGAGCGTGTCTTTGCACTGCACCGCAACTCATACGCGGGCATGCAGCGGCATGCTTCGTTTCTGTGGTCTGGCGATGTCCGGTCCACTTGGGAGACCTTGAAAAATCATGTTCCAATCGGGATCAACACCGGGTTAAGCGGCATTCCGTGGTGGGGCTCGGATATTGGCGGATTCGTTCCCGGGCAGGAGTATACAGGTGAGATGTACGTTCGCTGGTTTCAGTACGCAACCTTCAATCCACTCTGCCGATCTCACGGGCGCGAATGGCGCCTGCATACGCCCTGGGGTTGGAACGGAAAGGGATTAGATGGCTTTCGCGAAACACCCAATTATAAGCCAGACCCTTCTGAACTAGACAACCCCAAAGTGGAACCAATTTGCAGGAAGTATCTGGAACTGCGCTACCGTCTGATGCCCTATTTGTATTCGGCGGTGAAAGAAACTTGCGAGACCGGCCTGCCCGTGATCCGTGCGATGTGGCTGCATTATCCGAACGATGCCATGGCCGTTGGACGTGGTGATCAATACCTATATGGCCGGGACATTCTGGTGGCCCCAGTGGTAGAAAAAGGAGCCAGTTCCCGCACTGTTTATTTGCCGGCTGGAATCTGGTACGACTTCTGGACTAACGACAAGCAGGAAGGATCGCGCGAGGTCAATCGCAAAGTTGACCTTGAAACAACCCCGCTCTACGTCCGCGCCGGAACAATCCTTCCGATGGACCCATTACGGCAATACACCTCCCAGAAGGTGGCCGGTCCGTTGTCGCTGGTTGTATATCCAGGCGCGGAAGGATCTTGCTCCGTTTATGAAGACGATGGACGCAGTTTCGATTTTCGCAAGGGCGAATTCATGCGCATAGAGGCTTTCTGGCACGACCGTGAAAAGCGGCTTGCCTTGAGATTGGCGAAGGGCTCCAAAATGTTGGGCATCTCCAAAAGCATTGAGGTGCGAATGGCTGGTGGTTCGGTCGGCCGCACAGTGCTCTTCGAGGGTCGCCCACTTGAAATCAAATTGTGAGCCGCGGACAGTCACTCATGCAAGTTCCAGTATCCATGCACTGGCCGCCAGGGCGTCGTCAAAGTGTGGCAATATTCCAGACAATTTGGTTGTCTCTAGCAGCCGTAAGACACGAAGCGATGGACCCACCAAACATAACCGGCAGCCGCTGTGGCCGGCAATGGTATAGAGCACCACCAATTCTCCAAGGCCTGCGCTATCCACGTCTTCCACTTCCGACATTTTCAGCAACAATCCAGGCGGGCGTTGCGCGGATAGAAGGTCAGCAACGCGCCGGCCGAACACCGGGAGCTGTGGTCCCAAAGTTAGTCGTCCGCTTAAC
>JANXXI010000372.1 GCA_025350695.1 Acidobacteriota bacterium | reverse complement strand
CGCTTTTCCGGATTCCGGTTCGGCGTTAGAATGGAGGTTGAATGACGATCAACGTGGAGTTGCGGGACGAGCAGGCGGCGCGCCTGGACCGCTTCGCGACGGGCCTGCGCCAAGAGCCGGGGCGAAGCCACGGCGCAGTTGATCGAAGAAGGCCTGCGACACGCCGAGTTTCCGGGAATTGAGTTCCGGGATTCGGTGGTCGGCCGCGAACCCTACGTAGTGGGCTCCCGTCTGGCAGTCTGGGAAGTGTTGATGATCGCTGAAGGGTACGGATTAGAGGTTGGCGCCACCGCCGAGCACCTTCAACTGGACCACGACCGCGTCTCACAGGCACTTCGCTACGCGTCGACGTTTGAAGCTGAGGTCCGCCGAGCGCTGGACGAGAACCGGGCGATTACGCCGGAGAAGCTACGCGCATCGCTGCCGCCCGGAGCTTGGGTCGAAATCCGGTAGATGCTGCAATTCCTTTTGGACGAGCACATATCGCCAACGGTGTGTTCAATCGTCCGCGAGCGACGAAGCCGGGTTTTGATCGAGTCACTGCTTGAGTGGCGAGACGCCGGTCTCCGCGGCAAAGACGATCACATTGTGCTGGCTGCGGCCGCCGAGGCGGGACACGCCCTTGTCACCTACGATCTGCGCACGATCCCGCCACTCCTACAGGTTTGGGCCGCAACGGGGCTTGGCCATCAAGGCGTCGTTTTCATTGATGAGCGCACTTGCCGACCACTCGAGCATCATTCGCTACTGTAAACGTCCATTTGCGGGCACCGCCGAACTGAACGAGACGATTCTTGCCCGCATCAACGAGTCAGTGAAGGCCGACGACGAACTCTACTTTCTCGGCGACTTCTGTATCGGCGGCCCGAAGGTCGCAGCCGCGTACCGGCAGAAGATCCGCTGCAAGAAGGTCTACTTCATTCTTGGCAACCACGACCGCGTCATCAGGAAGATCGTGGACCAGTTCGTCTGGGTCAAGGAAATCGCCGAGATCAACATTCGCAACCAGCCTATTGTGCTCTGCCACTATGCGATGCGGGTTTGGCATCACTCAGGCCGTGGCGCCTCGCAACTATACGGCCACTCGCACGGCAAACTTCCAGCCGGTGAGGGCAGTCGAAGTATGGATGTCGGCGTCGACACGAACGGTTTTCGCCCATATTCATTGGACGAGATCCGAGCGGAGCTGCCGGCCCAATCGATTGACCGCTACAGATTTGATCTCGATGGCGCGTAGCAGGCATGCAACTTTCGAAGGCGTCACGTATGGTGCAGCCAAGTTCGCAGGTTATCCAGCCGCCAATCTCAATCCTTGGCGTAGTTTACGATGCCGCCTAGTCGTCGGGCCGCCATGCGCGCCGCTTGCGGACGTCGTCGATGACGAATCGGACGCCCTGGTTGTCGGACGGATTCAGCCACAACATCCGCTCGAACACGGCAAGGCTTTCGTCGAATCGCTCGAGCCGCCAGAGGCAAAGGCCGTATCCATTTAGGCATCGCAGGAACGGACGGTTGTCGATCATTCCCCATGGCAGAACGCCGTTGAAATCCGCAGGCAGTGATAATTCGCCAATCCGAACGCCAACCTCGTAATGCCGGATGGCGTCCTTAGGGCGCGTATCGAACGACAGGTTCCCCGAGTGGGCGTGAGCATCCAGGCAACGCAGATCAGCGCGGCAGAGGCCCATCAAAATATCGTAGGCGCCGGAGTAGTCGCCAGCGTCCTTCTTCTCGTTGGACTCAATGATCGGGTCGCTGCAGTCATCAGGGTCTTCACCTGGAATCACCTGCTCCATCTCGAACCGCGGTCTTCGGCCACGCTTGATGATCTTCTTCGCCCAAGCGCCGACAGGATCGCCCGGATCGCCCCAGTATTCCTCTGCAGGATCCCAATCGCCGAAGGGCTGGAGTCGAAGTGGTGTCAACCCGATCGCTTTCGCGTCCAACCGAGTCGCCTCGATGTTGCCGGATAGGTATGGATTGCCGCCATAGGTCCACTGTTTGGAGGGTTTGATCGTCGCAATCTCGCCTGGCACAACATGCCAGAGCCTGCCGGCGCGAAGCGTGATCACCTCGCCGGTGTTCAAGATCTTGCACCGTGCGGCCCGCGCGGAGAGCGACAAGACGACAACATCGATGTTGCCTGACGGAGGCTCGGTTTTCTCGGACTTCTTGGCGCGCGGTGATTCCGGAGTCACTGGTTCGACACCCATCCATTGCCGATACGCCGCGATATAACGATGACTGGCGGCGTCCTCAAGGTGAACGTCCGCTGCGGCGACAACGTGCTTGGAGCCATCTGGCCGGCGAATGGTGGCAGTAAGTCCGCGGCGGGCGTTGCCGTCGTAGTCGAATTTCGTCACCTTCAGCGGTTCGCCCGCGATCGTGGCAGCGCAGGGAACCTGCACATTGTCTTCGAGCGCCTGCCGAAGCGCCCAGAGTTGCTCTTCCTCGCCATAAGCGTCAGTGAGAATCTCATCCAGCAATGCATCGAGTTCGCTGCTTCGTTTGCTACTCATTGGGTGCTCCGATTTTGCCACTTCACCGTGGCAGTGTCCAGGAAAGAGGGCCGCGAAGATCGGATCCGCGCGGGGCGGTGGCGCTTCACCGCGAAGCCGCCTCGGCGATACGTTGCAATACCTCGCGGAATCGCTCTTCGATCGCTGCGGCGCGCGTTTCGGCAAAACCCAGTTGAGCGGCCAAGGCCTCAACTTCCGGCCGCCATGCTGCTGGCATTACGAACTCGGATGGGAACGAATGTGTGGCGCGCGCCTCGAAAACGCGCATAGCTGCGTTGGACGCACGAACGTAATCCAGGCCTTGCAGCATCTCCACCAGCAAGATGTCGAGAATTTCGCGGGCTCGCCCTGCTGCGATAGGATGGTGCTTTTGGCAAGCAGGCCCATGTCGCTATCAGGTTGTCAGAATTCGTGCTATACTTCTGACAACCATGGAAGCACTCGCAACAGCCGTGATCAATCAAGTCGGCAAGGCTCCGGAGGGAGCGCCTGTGGCCGCAAAGGAACTTCTGCATCTTGGAACCCGTGCGGCCGTGGATCAGACACTCTCTCGCTTGGTTCGGCGTGGGATTCTCATTCGCGTGGGTCGCGGACTCTACGTTCGGCCAGTGGAAGGACGTTTTGGCGTCCGGCCCCCCGAACCGGCAACCGTTGTGCAAGCCATCGTCGAACAACGTGGCGAGAACGTGGTGCCGCACGGTGCGGCGGCGGCCAACGAGCTGGGGTTAACTACGCAAGTTCCGGTGCGCGAGGTGTACCTGACCTCCGGTCCGACACGGAAGTTGAAACTTGGAAATCAAGTTTTAGAGCTTCGTCATGCGCCAGCTTGGCAGTTGGCGCTTCCGGGACGCAAGGCAGGCTCGCTGATTCGAGCATTGGCTTGGCTGGGGCCCGAGCAGGCCAGTCACGCGATCGAAGCCGTGCGCGGCAAGCTGTCGGAGTCGGAACGGAGCGCGATCGTAGAACTGCGCCGAATGTTGCCCACCTGGATGGCGCAGCAAGTGAGCAAACTCGCCGCCAATGCCTGACGCATTTTTCAAACTGTCTGCAGCCGACCGGCGCGAAGCGCTCGCCGTAGCCGCAGCAACTTCGGGCCGCCCGATCCACTTGTTGGACAAAGACGTGTGGCTGGTCTGGCTGCTCGACGGCCTGTTCCGTTCGCCCATCGGCCAGCACCTCGTTTTCAAGGGCGGTTCGTCGCTGTCCAAGGGATATCAGATTATCAGCCGGTTCTCCGAAGACGTTGACCTGACCTACGACATCCGCGTGCTGGCGCCGGACCTATCGGGTCACGGCTTGGACCCACTGCCCACAACACGCAGTCAGGAGAAGCGCTGGACCAAAGAGATTCGCTCGCGGCTGCCAGCCTGGATCGCGGAGCAGGTCATGCCACAGATCTCCACCGCGCTTGCGGGTCAAGAATTAACAGGAAGGCTTTCAACGGAAGGCGAAAAAGTCTTTCTTGAATACGTACCGTTGGCGGCGGGTTCCGGCTATGTGCGTCCAGTGGTCATGCTTGAGTTCGGCGCGCGTTCGACCGGCGAGCCATGGGAGTCCCGCCATATCTCTTGCGATGCAGCGCCGAACCTCGCGGGCGTTGTCTTTCCATCGGCGACCGCCAGGGTCATGCGGCCGGAGCGGACCTTCTGGGAGAAAGCCACTGCCGTTCACGTATTCTGCCAGCAAGGCGAGTTTCGTGGAGGCGAGCGCTTCTCGCGGCACTGGCATGACTTGATTCGGCTGGACCGCGCAGGCAAGGCAGATGCTGCGATTGCCAATCGGGCTCTCGCGCTCGCGGTCGCCAAGCACAAGTCCATGTTCTTCTCCGAGAAGAATGCCGCCGGGCAGTTGATCGACTATGTCGCCGCGGTATCCGGCGAACTGCGACTGGTTCCAGGCGACCGGGCGCTCACCAGCCTCTCCCTGGATTACGCGAGAATGCTGGACGATGGGTTGTTGCTGGGTGACGCCGAACCGTTCGAGAAGTTGCTTGAACAATGCCGGGACTTGGAGGCCCGCGCCAACAAAGTGAAATGAGCGACCCAAGGCGAGCCGACGAACCTCGTCCCGATCTGGCTGCAAGGTGCGAGCAACTCGAGCGGGAGCTTGAACGGCTCCGGTCGCTGCTAGACCAGCACGGCATCGCAATCCCGGTCCCGAAGCCGAGCCCAAGCGAAGTACCGCCTCCGCCTTCGCATCTCAAGACTGCAGAGAAGGTCGCCCTATTTCGTTCTCTGTTCCGTGGACGCGAGGATGTGTACGCGAGGCGTTGGGAAAGCCCCGACGACCGCACTGGGTATATGCCAAACACAGAGCGCGACTGGAAAGCCTACTATGCCGCTAAGCCTGAGGATCGAAAACGCGTCGACAAAGAGACCAAGCAAAATATCCTACTTGACGACGAAGCGATCCATAATCATCCCGCCGGTAAGCACACGATCGGCGTGTATCCACTCCTGCTTAACGAAACGAGACTTCGACAAGAAAACGTGGAAGGAGGACGCTGTTGCGTTTCGGGAGACGTGCAACGCCCTTGGTGTGCCGGCGTCGGTGGAGTGCTCGCGGTCAGGGAACGGGGCACACATTTGGATCTTCTTCGAAAGGCCGGTTCCCGCGAGCCTGGCACGGCGCCTGGGATCAATGTTGGTCACCAGGACGATGGAGCGCCGGCATCAGATTGGGTTGGACTCCTACGATCGTCTCTTCCCGAATCAGGACAACATGCCCAAGGGCGGCTTCGGCAACCTTATCGCGCTGCCGCTTCAGAAAGCTCCACGCGAACTGGGCCGGAGCGTGTTTCTCGATGAAGCGATGTGCCCCTACGACGATCAATGGGGCTACCTCCACTCCGTCAAGCGAATGACGCAAGGCCTGGCCGAACGACTGATTTCTGACGCACTCCAGCATGGAGGCGACCTCATCGGCGTCCGCTTCGCAAGCAGCGAAAATGATGAGTCACCCGATCCGTGGACTCTCCCGCCTTCGCGAAAGCGTTCCGAGAAGCCGATCAATGGCACCCTGCCCGCATCCATCGAGATCGTGCGCGCCAACTTGTTGTTCATCGACAAGAAAGGTTTGCCGCCTGATCTCATGAACCGGCTTCTGCGTCTAGCGGCATTCCAGAATCCGGAGTTCTACAAGGCCCAATCAATGCGGTTGGCCACTTACGACAAGCCGCGCGTCATTGCGTGCGGGGAAGACTTGCCGCGCCATTTGGCGTTACCGCGGGGTTGTCTCGCGGAAGTGACTGCGTTTCTGGAAGGGATAAAGGTAAAGATTTTCGTGCGGGATGAGCGCAACGAAGGAGCCAGAATCGACGCGGTCTTTCACGGCTCGTTACGTTCGGGGCAGGAAGACGCAGTAGCGAAAGTGCTCCAACATGACGAAGGCCTGATCTGCGCTCCAACGGCCTTCGGCAAGACGGCAGTTGCGTCGTGGCTGATCGCGAAGCGCGGCGTCAATGCGCTCGTTATCGTCCATCGCCAGCAACTCCTGGATCAGTGGCGCGAACGCCTGGCGATGTTTCTAAACATGCCGATTGATGAGATTGGCCAAGTGGGAGGCGGAAAGACGAAGAGGACCGGCATCATTGACGTGGCTGTCATCCAGAGCCTTCATCGCGAAAAGGAGGTGAAAGACTTTGTCGCCGAGTACGGTCACGTGGTCGTCGACGAATGCCACCACCTATCAGCCTTCACGTTCGAGCAAGTGATGCGGCAGGTGAAGGCAAAGTTCGTTGTTGGCCTGACAGCAACGCCAACCCGAAAAGACGGGCATCATCCGATCATTTACATGCAGTGCGGGCCAGCGCGGTTCACGATGGCAGCTCGCGCGATGACGGAATCGACGCCATTCGACCACATTGTCATTCCCCGAGCGACGGACTTCCGAATTCCCGGTGAACCAACGATTCAGGACATCTATGCCGCGATGACCACCGACCAGGCTCGCAATCGCGTGATCGCCGACGATGTTGCGCGCGCGGTTGAACAAGGCCGCTCTCCACTTGTGTTGACCGGACGAACGGAGCACCTCGCCCAGCTTCAAGCCGCACTCTGCGACCGTGTTGGCAACATCGTCGTCCTCAAAGGCGGCATGGGCCGCAAACAGCGGCGCGAGGTCAACGAACGCTTGGCCGCGATTCCGGAGTCGGAGCCGCGACTGATTCTCGCGACCGGCAGCTACATCGGCGAGGGCTTCGACGATGCCCGCCTGGACACGCTGTTTCTCGCGATGCCAATTTCATGGAAGGGAACACTTCAGCAGTACGTCGGTCGCCTCCATCGGCTTCACGACGGCAAGAAGGTCGTCGAGGTGTATGACTACGTTGATGCCGAGGTCTTGATGCTGGCGCGCATGTACGACCGCCGGCTGAAGGGGTACGCGGACATGGGGTACAAGGTTCTCTCCGACGCGCAGCGGAGGCTCGATCTTTGAAGTTCCGAGGTTCTAATGCGCTCCCCCGCCGGGAGCATCGCAATCATAAGCGGGTCAACAGATTCGGAGCACTTCCTCAAGTCGACTTCCAGGGTATGTGTGCGCCCAGTGTGCGAACTGCGCCAAACTCGCACACACTCCGCACACAAAAAGCGAAAACGCCCTCCGATGGAGGACGCCTGAATCTCTGTAACTTATTGATATTATTGGTGCGGATGAGAGGACTTGAACCTCCACTCCCTTGCGAGAACTAGAACCTGAATCAGAAAAACCTAGTTTGCGGTAGTTTGGCTGGCCTCCTTCCTGTACTCTAAGCTATTGATCCGTAAAAGGGGTTGTGGTGTACGCTCCATTGTTGCTGTTTCGGCCAGTTTGGATGATTTTGATGCGGTTGTCCCACAAAAGTCCCACAAGGCTGGACCTCACACCTGGTCGTACGGTGCCAAGTAGATTTTGTTGTCATGGTGGATCAAGCCGAGACGCACTCGATCCAACCATCCGGTCCGGCCCAATACATTCTTCTCGATCGTTGGATCGGCAAAAAAGTAAACCGTGGAATGCGTCACAACGCCAAGGCCGCAATTTCGACTTCGTGCCCGTAAGCTTCAAACCCGCTATTAGCCGTTCGGAAACGCTTCCGAACACCGCTCACCAAATCCAGACCGAGAGCCTCGGCTACTTCGGCTCCGAAGACACAAAATGCAGCGCCTGTATCGACGCTGGCTATTATTGGAACATTGTTTGAGCCGGACCGGAGATCCACTGCAATGGTGATGCTTTCATCGCCGCTTGAATAGTCATGACCTCGGTCGAATGTAAGCTGGTGCATGACTACCAGCCGCCAAAGGGGTCTGTGTCGCTCGATACCCGCGCGAATATGGGATCGCTCGCACCGGCGGCGTTGGCTGCAGCTCTGACTTCGGCGAGTTTAGCTCCGTGCGCAACCAAGCGGGGCCCCTCAATGGCTACCCACTCTCCGGCATACGGGCCAGATTCCTTGGCGAGCCATTGCGTCTCTTCGGGCCGTTCGTTCACGGGCTCCGTGGACGCCCAACTCAACCGTGCTGGCGCTTCTTCAAACGTCAAGTGGACGCGTTGGTGCTCGGGGAGAGACAGCGGCTCAAGCGGTCGCAAAATCCCATGTTCATAAACGGCTTCGAGCTGACGCGCCATAACGCCTTCATTGTACAGGTTGGCATGTCTTCATGCTCTCTGCGATCCGAGTTTCAGGCTAAAATCGGAAGAGGCTTGAGAGGTCCCTCCCACGGGACTTCGTTCGCTCGCACGGAGGCTCGTCATGGAATACATTGAAATCGAATACAACCGGGAATTGACTGCACTTGAGGCCATTTTGTCGGATGTGAAGCGCCCTGGCGATTTTTTCCTTGCCGGATCAATGGAGATACCCATGCCACGGGTGGAAGTAAAGAGTGTCGGCACGCTTTCGTTTCCGATACCAGCCCCACAGATCGAAACAATGGTGCAACTCGCGACACGAGCGCCCTATGGGCGTGGCGAGGAAACGATTGTCGACACCGCTGTGCGCAACGTCTGGCAGATCTCTCCCGACGCCATCAAGATCAGTGGAAAGTCCTGGCCGGCAAGCTTCGAAAGTATCCTTTCGAAAGTGACCGCCGGCCTCGGCTGCCAGGACGCGAAGGTCTCCGCC
>JANXXI010000354.1 GCA_025350695.1 Acidobacteriota bacterium | reverse complement strand
CGGAACGAACCCAATCCGGCAATGCCGGTAGGGAACGCCGTGGCAGCTTAACCCACCCACTCACATCGCAAGCGCTCGAAGTACGCATGAAAGGCATCATGCGGGTTTAGCTGAAACGACGAGCCCCCGATGAAATCGGGGGCCTGGAGTTTTTACCTTTCAGAATTCAAGAAGCATTATCAGGGCTTTGGAAATCGCGGTGTGCAGTAGGGCGGCCCCCCCGTTCGGCGGAGGACCCCCTGGTCCGACTGCTCAGGTGACGGAAACAGCTTCGAAACAACAAGACAATTCCTCCTCACGATTCGTGGTAACTGGGGACTTGCGGCATGATTCGCCGGAGGCAAGTCCGCCGTGGCCTTTCGAAGGGCCAACAAGATGACTTGGTTCGGAAGAATCCCGCGATTCCCAGTGTGGGCAAGTCGTGGGCTTGTCGACGGATCCTAAGTGAACCGTGTTGGGCTAGACGCGGACTAGCTGGCATTCAAACTAGCGCGAGTTTTCCGCAGCGGCCGATGTAAATTGCCGCCAAACTCGAAACGGGCTGTTTACATCTGGTGGGATTGATTTCCCCTGTGGCGTGTGATAGAAATGTAACATCTGTTTGGGTTTATGAGGCTTATTTAATGAACAAAATTAGAGTTGCGTCCATCCTGTTTTTTTCAGGGCTTGCCATTTTTGCACAAAGTGAAAGAGGCAGTATCACCGGACTTATCACCGACCCAACCGGCGCGGCCATCGCTGGCGCGGAGCTCTCCATTGTCAATCGCGATACCAATGCAGTTGCGAAATCGACCACCACTTCAACCGGTGAGTTTACTCTCCCTAACCTGCCTCCCGGCAACTACAGGGTCGAGATAACAGCTTCTGGATTCAAACGCTTCATTCGCCAGAACATTATTGTGTCAACTTCCAGTTCCGCTCGCGCCGATGCGCAATTGCAAATTGGTCAAGTAAGCGAGCAGATCGAAGTCACGGCTGCGGCCGCGGCGGTTCAAACCGATGACGCCAAGGTTTCCACACAAGTGGAAAGCAAGATGGTGGATGAACTTCCACTGCAAGTAGCCGGGACGATGCGGAGTCCATTCAACCTTGTGGCCGTTGTTCCCGAAGCTCAAGGCTCTGGCCAATCCCTTTCGTTGGGCGGCGGACAAGTTGCGGCATGGGACGCCACCCTCGATGGGCATAGCGTCGGGACGAACCGTTCCGGCGATACGGCCGAGGCCGCGTTGAACACGCCGTCGCTCGAATCACTGACTGAGTTCAGCGTTGATACCAACGGCTTCAAAGCCGAGTATGGCCAAGCGGCGGGTGGAGTGATCACCTTCGCCTCCAAGTCAGGGACTAACAAGTTCCACGGCTCAGCTTACGACTTCGTGCGTAACGATTACTTCGATGCACGTGGCTTCTTCGCGAAGACCAAAAACGTCTATCGTCAGAACGATTTCGGCTTCAGCGCATCGGGCCCGATTTGGATTCCCAAGGTTTATAACGGCCGCAATAAAACGTTCTTCTTCGTGGCCTACGAAGGGTTCCGCAATCGTGTTGGCCGCGCCGGCAGCCCTTTGACGGTGCCTACTCCGGAAATGTATCGCGGTGATTTCAGCAATTGGGTTGACACAACCAACAAACTAATCCCTGTGTATGACCCTGGCACAACACGCGCCGCGGGTACGGGCTCCGTGCGGGACGTCTTCCCTAACAATCAGATTCCCGCCAGCAGGTTTGCATCAACCTCGGTGAACATCGCAAACCTGGCAAAAGCCGTTGCTCCCAACCGTGGCGCCACCCCAGGTTCGCGCGGGTACGTCACCAGCAACTATCTAGTGGATTCCGGAAGTTTGATTTCGCCGACCGATAAGTGGAGCGCAAAGGGCGATCAACTATTTGGCTCAAAGCATCGCCTTAGCTTCTTGTGGAACGCTACCACTTACCGCAACAAACCAGGTAACGACGGCGTTCCCGGGTTGCCCGAACCGTTGTGGAATGGTCAAATTGCCGCCTGGGACACAGCCGCCTACCGCGTGACGCACGACTGGACCATCAACTCGCGGATGATCAACCACCTCTCCTTCTCAGCCAATACCTTTACCAAGAACAGTTACTCCATTAACGTGGATAAGAACTGGAAAGATAAGGTTTGCATTAAGAACGTAGTTGACTGCAACCAGAACTTCCCCACTATCAACTTCACCGAATTCACCGGGTGGGGCTCATCGTCCTTTAATGGAACCGATCAACCCGGTTGGGGGTTGAAGAACGATTTCAGCTATCTCCGCGGATCACACACCTTCAAGTTCGGCTTCCAGCATCAGAACCAGAACGCGAATGGATTCGGCCAGCAGGACATCGCCGGTCGAGCGGATTTCAACTTCCTATCGACCAGTATTCCCGGTAGCACTTCGTTTCCGGCCAGCGGTGGCAGCTCGTTTGCATCGTTCCTTTTGGGCGATGCCTACCTGGGCCGCACGGAAACGATTCGCCAAGTCACGCAAAAGTATCCTTATTTCGGATTTTACGGCCAGGACGATTGGCGCATCACCCGCAAACTGACGGTTAACTTTGGGCTTCGCTATGATTTCACGCAGCCGCCCACCAACTTGAAAGATGAATACTCGGACTTCAATCCGACCAGGCCGAATCCTGGAGCCGACGGTCGGCTTGGCGCCTTGTGGTTTGCCGGCTTTGGTACGGGGCGCGAAAATACTCGTAGCTTGGTCCCAGGTTGGTATGGCGGCATTGGACCTCGCATTGGTTTGGCTTACTCTCTCGACAAGAAAACCACAATTCGTTCCGGCTACGGACGCAGCTTCTCGCGCATCACCGCGGTGCAGGGCAGCGGTCACTTTGCCGGCTTCATCGGACAGTACCAGTTCGATAACGCAAGCCAAGGTGTGACGCCTACGTTTAAGTTGGATGCTGGGTTGCCCGCCTACAAGTTGCCGCCCTCGATTGATCCAGCGTTTTCCAACGGCAACACCATTGATTACTGGAACGGACAAGATGCAACTCGCGCTCCGGAAACCCACTCGTGGACCTTCAACTTGCAACGCCAGATGACCAACAACATCGTGCTTGAAGCGGGATACAACGCCTCTGTCGGAATGCATCTTCAATCCGGCATCTTGAATCTGAATCAGGTTCCCACCGCGGCGTTCAACAGCTTGGTGTCGCAATTCGGTACGACGAATGCGCTCAACATTCTTCGCGCCGACATTAATTCGGCCACTGCCAAGAACGCAGGTTTCCTGCCTCCTTATTCAAGCTTTGCAACTCAATCATTACGAACTGTGGCCCAATCTTTGCGGCCATTCCCGCAATATTCAACCGTTTCAACTGGAGCACAGAACGGGGATAAGAGCGGCCATTCCAGCTATCACGCGTTTGTACTTAAAGCCAACAGCCGCTTCTCGCGATCGCTGACCGGACAATGGAGCTACGCATTCTCCAAGCTGCTCACCGACTCCGATACTTATTTTGCCAACTCCGCGACGGCGGCCATGGATCAATACAATCGCGGCCTTGAGAAATCGATCGGCCAGTATGATCGTACGCATACTTTGAAATTCTCCACCATTTATAATCTGCCGTTTGGCCAAGGGCAACGTTGGGCTACCAAGGGCTTCATGAGTCAGGTGGTCGGCGGGTGGCGCTTGGCGGGCATTCAGGTCTACAACAGTGGCGCTCCTCTTGCGCTGTCGCGCAATAACCCGCTACAGATTTTCAACGGCATCACTAGACCACAGGTTAGTGGATATGACAATTGGCGAATTCCGGCCAAGGGCGACCGGTTTGATCCGGGGGCGGATAATTATTTTAAGCCCAAAGCGGATTTTGGCGTACAACCAGTCGGCTTCGGCAACGCCACGCGGTATAACCCGAAGGTGCGCGGATTCTGGGGTAAGAATGAAAACATCAGCCTATCGAAGACGTTCGTCCTCCATGAGAGCATCAAATTGGATCTCCGAGGCGAGGCGTTCAATATCTTTAACCGTGTAGTATTCAGCAACCCGGTACTCAATTTGGATGCGATCAATTTTGGATCCGTCACTGGCCAAGCAAATGAGGCCCGCACGATGCAGCTGGCTTTGAAGATGTATTGGTAGGAAGTCGACTTCTTTCGTGGATAAGGATCAGCCGCGCGCCCGTTTGCGCGGTTGGTTCTTCTTGGTCCTTTACTAACCCGATCCGCGCTGAGTTCACCTCCTCTTTCTACCAGCCTTACTTCGCCGAAATACCCTGATTCGGGTATACCCCACCCCGGCCCCACCAAACTAGACTAAAAAGTTCGCCATGCTCAGAAATCCGTTACCATTCCTTTTTGCCATCTCGCTGCTGGCCATAAGTTCCTGCTCCCACGCGCCAGAACAACAGAAAGAAACCGTACGGTCAGCCACCCCTACCATCGCCGTTAGCAAAGCATTGAAGACCGACCTTGACCGCCGCCTAACCTTAACCGCCGAATTCACCCCCTTCGAAGAAGTCGACGTGATGGCCAAGGTTGCCGGCTACGTCAAACAGATCTATGTGGATGTGGGCAGCCGCGTCGCCCAAGGCCAGGCCCTGGCCGATCTGGAAGTCCCCGAAATGCGGGCCGACATGGTCCGCGCCGAAGAGGAAATTCAAAGACGCCAATCGGAATTGGAAAGAGCGAAGGATGACATTAAACGGGCACAATCGGCCTACAATCTGACGCATCTCTCCTATGAGCGCGTCGCGTCGGTCGTGAAGTCTAAACCCGGTCTAATCGCCCAACAGGAAATCGACGAGGCGCGAGGAAAGGACCTAATGGCGGATGCCCAATTGGCATCTTCCAAGTCCAACCTCAGTGTGGCGGAGCATCAAGTGCATGTAGTTCAGGCTGACCTGGACCGGCTTAAAACCATGTACGCCTACACCAAAGTCACCGCGCCCTTCGCCGGCGTAGTCACCAAGCGCTACGCCAACACTGGTTCCATGATTCAGGCCGGCATCGCATCCCAATCGCAAGCCATGCCTCTCGTGCGCCTTTCGAACAACAGCCGCTTGCGTCTCATCCTTCCCGTTCCCGAATCGGCCGTCCCCTCCATTCGCATCGGCAATACGGTTGACGTGAAGGTCCCCACTTTGAACCGCACCTTCCCTGGCCGAGTGGCGCGGTTCTCTGAAAAAGTGCAAACCGCCACCAGGACAATGGATACCGAAGTGGACGTCGCCAACCCGTCCATGACGCTGATCCCGGGCATGTATGCCGAAGTGGAGCTTATGCTGGATGACCACCGCGGCGTGATCGCCGTACCGATAGCGGCCAAAAGCACCGAAGGCGATCACACAGTTGTCTTCGTGGTAAACGCATCGAAGCAAATCGAAATTCGGCGCGTTCAAATTGGCCTGGAAACGGCCGACCTTGCGGAGATTCGCTCCGGAGTTTCCGTAGGCGAATTAGTTGTCATAGGAAATAGAACCGCACTCAAGGACGGTCAAAAAGTTGAGACCAGGGAAGTGCAAATTGGCCAAGCACTAGGAGGCAAATAGCCTATGTCGCGCTTCGCCATCAAGACCCCCTACCTCATCGTTGTCCTTTGCCTCGTCATCGCCATCGTGGGTATAGTGTCGGTCGCCCGCATGCCGGTCGACATGTTTCCCACCATGAATATCCCCGTCGTGGTGGTGGCGACCTTCTATTCCGGCATGCCGCCCGAGCAGATTGAAGTGGATATCACTGGCCGCTTTGAACGTTTCTTCACCCTCGCCAGTAACATCGATCACATTGAATCGCGCAGCCTCACTGGCGTAAGCCTCATCAAAATCTACTTTCAACCCGGTTCAAATGCCGACGCGGCCATGAGCACTATTTCCAGCTTGGCCATGGCCAATTTGCGGCGCCTGCCACCGGGAACGCTTCCGCCCATAGTGTTGAAGTTCGACGCCTCCAGTCTCCCTGTTTGCCTCGTAACATTCACCGGTGAAGGCTTGGGTGAAACAGCTCTTCGCGATTTGGCGCAATACACCGTGCGCAACCAAATTGCCGGCGTGGCCGGCGCCAGCGTCCCGCAGCCATTCGGCGGCGCCCCTAGGCAAATCATGCTGTATGCCGACCCGCTGCGCCTCGAAGCGCACCAGCTAAGCATCATGGACGTTGTGCGCTCGGTTAACGATGCCAACCTCATCCTGCCGGCCGGCGACGTGCCCATCGGCTCCCTCGATTACAACATCTACACCAACAGTCAACTGCCGACACTCGACGAGATCGACAACCTTCCCTTGAAGATGGTGGGGCAAGCGCCAGTGCGTGTTCGCGACATAGGCCGCACCAAAGACGCCGCCGCAATTCAAAGCAACGTGGTTCGTGTCGATGGGCAGCGCTCTGTCTATCTACCGGTGCTCAAGCAAGGTGGCGACACCAATACTATTTCCGTCGTGGATGGCGTGCGCCGGGCCGTCTCTAAACTCGCCGACATTCCCGAGCAACTGAAAAGCTCCGTCGTGTTCGATCAATCCCAATTCGTCAAAACGGCCATCGAAACGCTGCTGCATGAAGGCGCAATCGGCCTGGTGCTTACCTCGCTCATGATTCTGATTTTCCTCGGCAGTCTGCGCGCCACCACCGCCGTGTTCTTTTCCATTCCCCTGTCCGCCCTAGCCACGTTTCTCGCTTTGTACATGATGGGCGGCTCAATTAACAGCATGGTTCTGGGCGGCCTCGCGCTTGCCTTCTCACGTTTAATCGACAACTCCGTGGTGGTGCTCGAAAATATTTACCGCCATTTGGAACTTGGCGAACCACCGGAAGTCGCCGCGGAACGAGGAGGCCAGGAAGTAGCGCTGCCCGTGCTCGCCGCCACGCTCACCACCGTGGTGGTCTTCTTCCCTGTGACCTTTCTTTACGGTGTTAGTAAGTTCTTGTTCACCGCGCTGGGTCTTACTGTCGCTCTTTCGCTGTTCGCCTCATACATAGTCGCGCTCACTGTGGTGCCGCTGTTTTGCGCTCGCTTCATCAAGGCGCCGGCTCATGCAACTTCCGGATTCAATCAGTGGTTCAACGGCAAGTTTGAAGCGATGCTGCGCGGCTATGACAGGCTCATTAGCGTCGTGCTTATTCACCCGGTAGTGTGTCTACTGGCTTTCGCCATCATCTTCATAGCATCATTAACACTGGCTCCAAAGCTTGACCTGGCCTTCTTCCCTCGCACCGATGCCGGACAATTCATGCTCAACGTCAAGGCTCCTTCCGGCACGCGCATCGGCGTCACCGAACAGGAAATCGCCAAACTGGAAAACCTGATCCGCCAGGAAGTGCTACCCGGCGATCTCGGCATGATCGTCTCTAACATTGGGGCAACCCCGGACTTTTCCGCAATCTACACGACGAACTCCGCCGGCCATACCGCCTTCGTCCAAGTCAGTCTAAATGAAGGCCACAAGGTAGGCAGCTACGAGTATATGTCTCGAGTGAAGACGCGCCTTGAAAAAGAAATGCCGCACCTGACCACATACTTCCAGTCCGGGGGCATGGTGGATTCGGTGCTGAACCTTGGCCTGCCCGCTCCCATTGACGTGCAGGTCGGCGGCTCCAACATGGATCGTAACTTCAAGATCGCGTCCGGCCTCGCGGAACGGATCCGCAACATCCAAAACGTGGCCGATGTCTACATTCCGCAGGATTTGGATTACCCTGCCTTGCAGCTGGATATTGATCGCACTCGCGCTAGCGAACTGGGCCTCAGCCAACGCGAAGTTGTGCAAAACGTAATCACGGCGCTGACATCGAATCAGATGATCGCCCCCAGCTTCTGGATCGATCCTAAAACAGGAACGGACTACTTACTAACGGTCCAATATCCTGAACTGAGTATACGCAACTTACAAGACTTCCGCGCCATTACAGTGCGCGGAACGGGCAGCAAGACCCCCGCGCGGCTCGATGCAATCAGCAGCATCAAACGCGTCAACTCGCCTACCGAAGTGGATCATTACCACCTGCGCCGCACGATTGACGTATACGTCAGGCCCTTGGGTGAAGATCTGGGTCGCATCGCTAACGCTATCGACGCATTGATCGCCGAAACCAAATTGCCTAAAGGCGTCACCGTGGACATGCGTGGCATGGTCCAAGGCATGCGCTCCTCCTTTCAAAGTTTCGCCATCGGCTTGACGCTTGCCGTGTTGCTGCTCTACTTGATCCTAGTGGCCCAATTCCGCTCGTTTATCGATCCCTTCATCATTCTAGTGGCGGTGCCGCCCGGCCTTACTGGCGTGCTTTGGACCCTCTACCTCACCAATACTTCCATGAACGTGATGTCGCTGATGGGCGTCGTCATGTTGGTGGGAATTGCGGTGTCGAACAGCATTTTAATCGTGGAGTTTACACGTCACTTGCGCGAACACGGCTCCACCGTGCGCGAGGCAGTGGATACCGCCTGCCGCGTGCGCCTGCGTCCCGTGTTGATGACTTCGCTTGCCACCATCATCGGACTAACGCCCATGGCGTTGAAGTTGGGTGCGGGCAGTGAAAGTTATGCTCCGCTTGCACGCGCCATCATCGGCGGCTTAACGATTTCGGTAATCTTCACCCTCTTCCTTGTACCGGCCGCTTACTACCTGGTCTATCGCAAACACGACCCATTGCCTATCGACGTGGAATCGGAGGAGAGCGAAGCATGAAACGAATCATCCTATGGACAGCGATTGCCGCCTGCGCCCAGGCGCAACCGCGACGATTGACGTTGAAGCAGGCTGAAGAGTTCGCTCTGAACAATCATCCGCGCATTTCCGCTGCAAGAAATCGCGCCGAAGCCGCGGCCTTAGTTCCCGATCAAGTACGGGCCGACAACCTGCCTTTTGTAACTGGAAATATTACTGGCGCCGGGGCGCTGGACCGCAGCCGAATTGCGGCGGGCGGCCTTAACAACCCAGTTATTTATGACCGCTTTGCTTCGGGCATCAACGCCGGCATGGTGATTTCCGACTTCGGCCGTAACAGAGAATTGGTGGAAAGCGCCCGCTCCCGCGCGGGCTCACAGCGCCAGTTGACCGAAACAACACGAGCCGAAATTGTGTTTCAAGTCGACCGCGCCTTCTACGCATTGCTGCGCGCCCAGGCCCTTTTGAAAGTTGCCGACAAAACCGTGGCGGCGCGAAAGCTCGTCGCCGATCAAGTAGGGGAGTTGGTGAAGAGCAACTTGAAATCCACCCTCGACGGAAGTTTCGCCAACGTCAATCTGGCGGAAGCTACTTTGCTATTGGAACAACAGCACAACGAAGAAGGCGCAGCCCAAGCGGGTTTGGCCGCCGCACTTGGAACCCCCACGCAAGAACGCTACGAACTGGTTGACGACAATCCTCTGACGCCGCCGGACGACGACTTGGCGGCAATGATTCAACGCGCAAGCCAGAAACGGCCGGAACTGGCGTCCCTGCGTTTCGAAGAAACCGCCGCCAGGCAATTCGCCCGCGCCGAAAGCCGCCTCAAGATGCCCACCATCACCGCGCTTACTTCGGTCGGCGTCATGCCCGCCCATGTCGCGGAACTCAGTAACCGTTGGGCGGCGATCGGCGCCAACATGACTATCCCGATTTTCAACGGCCATTTGTTTGAGTCACGCAAGGCGCAGGCCGAGTTACAAGCGCGCGCCGCCGCCGATCGCGTCAAGGATGCGGAATTGCAAGTGTCTCGTGAAGTACGCGTAGCATACTTAAATGCGTTGAGCGCCCATCAGCGAGTGGGGTTAGCCGCAAAGCTATTGGATCAATCGACGATGGCGTTGGATCTGGCCAAGACGCGCTACGAACTCGGCCTCAGTTCCATTGTTGAATTAAGCCAGGCGGAGTTGAGTTTAACCCGAGCGGAGTTGGCTGTCGCCAGCGCACGTTTCGATTATCTGGCCCTCCGCGCGGATCTCAATTTCCAAATCGGCGAAAACAGGTGACCTCAGACTCACGAAATAATCCCCTTGCGCACCGCATACAAAATCAATTCCGGCATACTGTGAAGATTCAGCTTCTCCATCAGATTCCCGCGATGCGTTTCGACAGTGTAAGTGCTCAAGCCAAGGCGTCCGGCTACGTCTTTGTTCGACTTTCCCTCAGCCAACAACTGTAATATCTCGCGCTCCCTGGCAGTTAGTAACTCGTAACTATCCTCAAGCCCACGCTTGCGCATCCGCCGTACATAGTCATCTACCAAGACTCTGCTAATAGCGGGACTAAAATAAGCCTTACCCCCGTGCACTGCCTTCACCGCCGCAATTAAGTCCTCTTCCGGCGATTCCTTTAGCAGATACCCCCGTGCCCCCACGTTGAGGGCCCGCAACACATAACCTTCATCAGAATGCATGCTAAGCATGACGACGCTGGTGTGCGCAGTCGCCGCCGTGATTTGTCGCGCCGCCTCGATGCCGTTCAAGTTCGGCATAGCCACATCCAGTACGGCAACGTCAGGTGTCAGCTCCGCGGCCAACCGTATCGCCTCTTTGCCGTCCGCCGCCTCAGCTACCACACGAAATCCCGGTTCGCGCTCCAGCACGAGGCGCAGCCCGCTGCGAATTACCGCATGATCGTCAGCCAGCAGAATCCTGACCTCGCTCATCCGGCCACCGATAAGTAGATGTCCACAACCGTGCCCGCCCCGGGACGCGATTGAATTTCAAATATTCCGCCCAACGCTACCACGCGCTCCTCCATGCCTAACAAACCCAACCCTTTGTGACGTTCCGGATCGAAGCCTCTTCCATTGTCTGCGATTTTTAGAAGCAGCCGTCCGCCCTCGCGCCGTAGCGTCACGGTCGCCGAAGTGGCCCCCGAATGCCGCTCGGCGTTGTGCAAGGCTTCTTGCGCCACGCGATATACGCACGTCTTTGCCTGCTCCGTTAAGTTAGCCGGAACATCTTCCCCGTCAATCGAAACTTCCATCTCCGTCCGCCGGGAAATCTCCCGCGCCTGCCATTCTAGCGCCGGCAGGAGCCCAAGATCATCCAGCATCGAAGGACGCAATAGTAGCGACATGTTGCGAACCGTAGCCACGGAAGACTCCGTCAAACGCCGAATGGTCTCCACATGCTTCGGCGCCTCCTCCATTGCTCCAGTGCGCAGTCCCGCGCTTAAATTTGTAGCCGCCAGCATTACCGCCGAAAGAGATTGCCCCACTTCGTCATGCAGTTCGCGCGACAGCGCCCGCCGCTCTTCTTCCTGAACATCCAACAACCTTGAGGAAAGCTCCCGTAACTCAGCCCGCGCCTGCTCGGCTTGTTGAAAGCGGGCTCCAGCCTCACGTTGTAGCTCCAGAATTCGCCGGCCCGCCAGCATTGCCAACACCAATCCCAACCCAGCTAACCCAGCTAATGTCCACCGAAGCCGCATACGAACATCGGTGAACAACTCCGCCACCGCGCCTTGGCCCAACACCAGTTGCCGCTCATTGAAAGCCGCCACTTGATCCGCTAGATCTAGCACTGCCGCACGCTTTGGGAATACTTGGTCTCTCAGAAACTGAAAGCCTTCCTGGCCCCTTCGGGCTGAATCCCATGACAAAGCTGGGTTCAACACCCTCCAATAATTTGCGATCTCCGTCTTCAATCTGACGAATGCTTTCTCCTCGCCGCCAAGGATGCCGCTCTCATATTCCTCAACTCGCCGGTCCATTTCACGCCGCATCTGATCTAGCCGCCTAAGCTGAGCTTCTGACCGCGTCGCGTCGCGATCCAATACATAATCACGGAAAATCGTGCCCGATAAATACAGAGCCGAACGAATTTCGGTTAGACTCTTATTCCGGGCCAGAAATCTTCCCTCAATTCCGCTGCCACGCGCTCGAATCTGGCTCAGCAGCCGCTCGGTCTGCACCGCGGCGAATCCCATTAGGCCCAGCATTCCGCCAAATCCTAAAATGAGGATTAGCCGCGCACCCTTTTGCTTGGTTGGTTCTTTTTGATCCATCACCCGCTTATTCCCGCTGTTGCTAACATTGTGTGTTCCCCTGATCGTAACAATCTCATGACACTACGGTACACAACAACAATCATCGCCCTGCTCCTGCTTGCGCCTCTTTGCTCAGGTGCGGCTGAGCCTCGAGATATCGCGGACTTCAAGAGGCAGCTATCCGAGCAGCAGAAGCAAATCGACGAACTACGCGCCATGCTTCAAATTCAACAGGCATTGCTGGCCAGGATTGCCTCCGAAGCCAAGCAGCCCCGAATTGAGTTGGCGAGCCTGCAACCGGTTATCCCCGCGGCTCTCCCAGTGTCTAAACTCGAGACATTCGAGGTGCAAGCTTTACCCACAGCACCCCCCGCCGTAAACATCCGGAAAATGGAAGACTCACTCAAATCGTTGGGATCCGATGTCGAAAAGATCGGCCGCAATCTTGGAGGAATCGCTTTTTCGGGATACTTCCGCTATCGCTTCGACGCGCAACTCCGCCACGCAAATAGCTTCGCGCCCGGCCTGCAAAACGTCCGCAGCCGCTATCGCCTTCGGCTGAACTTGGACAAAGAATTCAGTTCGAAATTCAGGTTCCGCTTACAACTTGCCACTGGCCCCTACTTAAGCCAACTGACCGACGATACGGACTTCGGAGCCTTCGGCGTAAAGGCTCCGTTCTCAATCGCCGAAGCCTACGTAGCCTATAGTCCCATTAGCAAAATCACTTTGAAAGCCGGTCGCATGCGCGATGCGTTCGCCGATGATAGCCGCTTTGTTTGGGATGACGACATCCGCTTGAACGGCTTCGATGAAAGCATCGTGCTTCCTATCAAGGGTGGATCCTTGTTCAAATCCATCGAACTTCGCTCAGGCCAGTACATCATTACTAATCCCAACACACTGATTGTTCCCCCCGATTCCACTGCTACTCCTTCACCCTATGCGCGCGCCGGGTTCCCAGTGGGCTCGCGTGTCGGTGCAGCTAACCTATTTCACCCGGGTATTGTCGCCAAAGGTGACCTAGGTTCCGGCTGGAGCCAGCAACTTATCTTCGATACACAGGTGTGGCGCAACCCGAACCAGTTCGCATTGGCATCAACATCACTAGCGCCTGCTGGTTTGATTAATACGGCTATTGGCATTACACTCCCCGGCGCTATCGCCGCCTCTTCCAATGGGCTCACAACTCCGGGCGGACCAATGTTCACCGCACCTGACTTCACCATCGCCCGCATCGACTACCGTCTTGACCGCACCAATTTCTTCACACTACGCGGCAAGCCAGTCCCCGGCTACATGCAATTTCAGGCGGCTCGAAATTTAAGCGCTTCTTTCCTCCGCGATTCAGTCATGGGAACCATTAGTATCGGCGCCACTAAAAAGTTTGGCGACATGCGCTTCCTTTACGCTTACGCTCTGAAGGACGCCAATTCCCTGATCGGCCAGTTCACGGACGAAGATATGGGTACCGGTAACTCTTCCAACTCTGCCGTGCACAGCTTGCGATTCGATTTTGGACTCGCCAAGTTCCTTTCCTGGCAGAACCTGCTTTACATCCAGGATGCACGTCGTGGCAGCAACGCATCCCAGCGGTTCTTCGTCGTTACCCCTCGTGGGACGAACACAACATTCCGCTATCAGGGACAACTAGTGTTCACCTTCTAGTAATGTAATCACATTGTAATGGAACTGACACAAACTGATGCTATCTTGTGATCTGAATGACACATATGGACTCGGCTCGAATCGAACTGAAACTTTCATGGACTCTAATCCAAGCTGACATCAATCCGCCACTCGATCGCAATTTCAAGTTCATTATTCACCTGTAGCATCAAAGCTCTACCAAAAACTTATGAAGAAACTTACCCAAGCCCTGTTAGCCTTGTGTCTCGTAGCGACGACGTCCGCCGCACTACCGGCCACGGAGACCGACCAGGAATTGAAAGTCCTGAAGCAGCAATTGGCTGATCAACAAAAACAGATCGATCAGCTGAGAGCAATGCTCGAAGCCCAGTAGAACCTATTGGCCCGCTTCGCGCCTGAGGCCAAACCCCGGGTGGAAGTGGCCAGTCTGCAACCCGTGATTCCGTCCTCCTTGGTGACGACGCCGAAGGTGGGGGCCTTTGAAATGGCGACGTTAACGCCGCCCTTCGCACCTACCGCCATGGTTCCCACCGCGCCTGATCCCGACATGGCTTCCATCGAAAAGGATGTCAAAGTCTTACAGACAGAAGTGGGCAAAATCGGCAAGAACTTGGGAGGCTTCGTCTTCTCAGGCGATTTCCGCTACCGTTTCGACGCCCAGCTGCGCCATGCAAACACTCTAACCGGAGCCTTGCAAAACATCCGGAATCGCTATCGCGTGCGCTTGAATGTGGACAAGGAATTGAGCCCAAAGTTTAAATTCCATTTCCAACTGTCCACCTCTCCCTACGCGAATCAAATCACCAACGATCAGGACTTTGCCGCCTTCGGTGCGAAACATCCTTTCTCCGTAGCCGAAGCTTCCGTAAACTACACACCGAACAAAACCCTCACCTTGAAGGTGGGCCGTATGAAGGAAGTGTTCGCCGACGACACTCGCTTTGTTTGGGATGACGACATTCGCTTTAACGGATTCGAGCAGGACATCATGGTGCCGATCAAAGGCGGAACATTCTTCAAGTCGATGGAATTCAGAGCTGGCGAGTACATTCTGACCAATCCAAATACTCTGATCGTCCCAGCTGATTCCGCAGCCACACCATCGCCTTACGCGCGCGCCGGTTTCCCTGTAGGTTCGCGTGTTGGGGCCGCCAATCTCTATAACATGGGCGTTGTACTCAAAGGTCACCTCGGCGGCGCCTGGTCTCACCAATTCGTTTTCGACACGCAAGTTTGGCGCAATCCGAATCAGATTGCCCTCGCGTCGACAGCGCTGGTTCCGGCCGGTTTAGTGAATGGCGCGCTGGGTCTAACTCTTTCAGGGGCCTTCGCCGCCTCCTCCAACGGCTTGACCACCGCGGGTGGCCCCAAGTTCACCGCCAACGGCTTTACGATTCCCCGCATCCACTACAAAATGGAGCGTGCCGATTTCCTAACCTTCCGAGGGAAGAAGGTCCCTGGGTATGTGGAATTTCTCGCATCCCGCAACACCAGCGCCGACTTTTTGCGTGACGCCATCATGGGCAACGTCAGTATCGGTTCCACCAAAAAGCTTGGCGATGTGCGGTTCCTATATTCCTACGCCATCAAGGATGCCAATTCGCTGATCGGCCAATTCACAGACGATGATCTGGGTACCCAGTACACGGTGAACATGGCGGCCCATCAGTTCCGCGTGGACATCGGCTTGACAAAATTCCTGTCGTGGCAGAATCTGTTCTGGATTCAGGAAGCCAGGCGCGCCAGCAATCCGGCCCAGAACTTCTTCGTGCTTATTCCTCGCGGGGCAAACACTAACTTCCGTTACTTAGGGCAGTTCGCATTCACGTTCTAGGCGCAAAGTTATTCGCCCATTTGAAACCCAATTGAAACATGAGAGTGTTAACTTCTGAATAGGATGAAAATTATGAAAAGACTTTATAGCAGCGTTGCTATTGGCGCCTTGTTGGCTGCCTCAACGGCCACAGGCCAAAACATCAATATCACGGGAGCGGGAGCCACCTTCCCTTACCCAATTTATTCCAAGTGGTTCGATGCCTTTAAACAGGCGCACCCTGGAGTACAAATCAACTATCAATCACTCGGGTCAGGCGCGGGCATTCGCCAACTGGAGGCGGGCACCGTGGATTTCGGCGCTTCCGACATGCCCATGACTGACGAACAGATCGGCAAGCAAAAAGTTAAACCACTCCACTTCCCCACCGTAATGGGTGGCGTCGTACCGATCTACAACGTTCCAGGCAAAAGCGATATTAAGTTCACCGGCGCGGCGCTGGTTGGCATCTTCAACGGGACCATCAAGAAATGGAATGATCCTGTGTTGGCCAAGGATAACCCCGGCCTTCCCGATAAGCCGATCATCGTCGTGCATCGTTCCGATGGCAGTGGCACCACCTTCGTGTTTACCGACTACCTGACCAAGGTAAACAAGGGTTGGACCTTGGGCGCAAATGCAGCGGTGAAATGGCCGGTCGGCCTTGGCGCTAAAGGCAGCGAAGGCGTCACCGGGCAGGTAAAGAACACGGAATATTCGGTAAGCTATGTCGAGCTGATCTTTGCGGTGCAGAACAAGATTGGTTATGGTTCGGTTCAAAACGCCGACGGCCAATTCGTCAAGGCAGATACCAAGACCGTCAGCGCAGCGGCGGCAGGGGCCGCTAAGTCCATGCCCGCCGATTACCGCGTTTCCATCGTGAACGCACCTGGGAAGGAATCCTATCCGATTTCCACGTTCACCTGGCTTTTGATTCCATCGAAGATCGACGACCCAGCCAAGAAGAAAAATCTGGTGGAGTTCTTGCACTGGATGCTGAAGGATGGTCAAAACAGCGCAGCCGGACTAGGGTACGCCCCCCTCCCGCAAAACGTTGCAAAAATGGTAGACAAATCCATCTCTCAAGTACAATAAAAGCAACGGAAGACATTTCATGGCAACCCGCGCACAACCCGCGCCGATTCCAATAACGAAACCGAGTACCCAAATGGGCGATGCCACCGCCCGTCTGGGTACCATGTTTTTCGCCGGCGGCATCCTAATAATTACGCTCATAATCGTCGGCGTACTCATGGAGAAGTCCTGGCTGACCTTCTCCAAGTTTGGATTCGGATTTCTCAGCGGCACAAATTGGGATCCCAATAACGAGCAGTTTGCATCCCTGCCATTTGTTTACGGAACGTTGTTAACCTCTTTCCTCGCCCTGTTGATTGCCGTGCCTCTAGGCGTTGGAGCTGCTATCTTCCTTGCAGAACTTGCGCCGGCAAATATCTCCTCGGTCCTAACTTTTTTGGTGGAGCTGCTCGCCGCGGTCCCGAGCGTGATTTACGGCCTGCTCGCCATTTTTACACTGGTCCCCTTCATGCGAGATTACGTTGAGCCCGGCCTGGCAGCGACCCTTGGCTTTCTCCCGTTCTTTCAGGGTCAAATTTTCGGCGTTGGCTATTTGACGGCGGCCATCATATTGGCGGTTATGACTTTCCCCTTCATCATTTCTATTTCGCGCGAAGCTCTACTCGACGTCCCTCGCGATCAACGCGAAGCCGCCTTGGCCCTTGGCGCCACCAAATGGGAATCTGTTTGGGATGTGGTTCTGCCCAACGCAAGGCTTGGCATAATCGGGTCGATTTTTCTAGGTTTGGCGCGAGCCCTGGGGGAAACCATGGCGGTGACGATGGTTATCGGCAACGACCCCAGTATTAAGGCGAGCCTGTTCGCCCCTGGCTACACGATCGCCGCGGTCATTGCGAACGAATTTGCTGAAGCTTCCGGAAACATGCATCTAAGCGCTCTCGTGGCGTTGGCCTTCGTGTTGTTTCTACTTACAATGGTAATCAACGGGGCTGCCCGTCTAATGTTAGCCCGCACCGCTAGGAAGAACGCATAATGACGATGAGCCCACGCACCCGTTGGCGTTATGCGGTCAACAACGTAATGTTGACCCTCACGGCCCTTTGCACCATCTCGACGATTTCCATCCTTTTCTTCATCCTTGGCTACCTGGTAGTGAACGGGATCTCTTCCTTTGATTTGGCTTTCTTCACCCAGCTCCCCAAAGCACCCGGCGAATCAGGCGGAGGCATGGCCAACGCGATTATTGGAAGCGCCTTGATGGTCGGCCTCGCTTCTTTGATCGGCATACCGGTTGGATTCCTCGGCGGGATTTACCTGGCTGAATATGACGGCGGCTGGTTCTCGAACGCTGTTCGCTACGCCGCAGATTTGCTCAACGGAATTCCTTCCATCGTTCTCGGCATTGTCGCCTGGAACTTGTTGGTTGTACCGATGAAAAGCTTTTCGGCCTGGGCGGGAGGTGTTGCTCTTAGCCTCATCCTGATTCCCATCATCGTTCGTAGCACCGAGCAGTTTCTGCGGGCCGTGCCAAATTCCTTGCGCGAAGGCGCGTTAGCCCTTGGGGCCAACAAAGCCACCACAACCCTGACCGTGATTGTGCCCGCGGCGCGCCGCGGCATTCTAACCGGAATCATTTTGGGTGTTGCGCGCATCGCCGGCGAAACGGCTCCCCTGCTTTTCACCAGCCTGAACAATCAATTTTGGACAACCAGTTTGGGCCAACCCACAGCCTCGCTACCAGTGATGATCTTTACCCATGCAATCTCCCCCTACGACGATTGGCATCGACAAGCATGGGCCGCCGGCTTAGTGCTGCTGACGATTGTTTTGCTAGCCAACATCACAGCTCGATTTGTAGTGTCGCGAAATGTAGGATGATTATCCGCCAATGACTAAAGGCATCCCAATGAGCACAAGTTCTTCAACCAAAATGCATATGGAATCTCCATCCCCAGTTTCGTCTCCAACCCCGCAGGTGGGAGCAAAAATGCGTTCCGTGAATCTGAACTTCTTCTACAGTCAGTTTCAGGCGCTCCATGATATTAATCTGGAGATTGAGTCCAATAAAATTACCGCGCTGATTGGCCCCTCCGGCTGCGGCAAGTCTACCTTCCTGCGGACGTTAAATCGTATTAACGAAACCATTCGCGGCGCCAACTACACTGGCGAAATCCTGCTTGACGGGGTCAGCGTCCTTAGCCAAGATGTGACCTCGCTCCGTCGCCGGGTCGGCATGGTGTTTCAAAAATCCAACCCGTTTCCAAAAAGCATTTTTGATAATATCGCCTATGGCCCCAAGGTCAACGGCATGACTGCAAAGGCGGATCTCGAGGTAACGGTAGAAAGGAGTCTTCGCCGCTCCGCACTTTGGGAAGAGGTGAAAGATAAATTGCAAAAACCCGCATCCGCTCTTTCCGGAGGCCAACAACAGCGTCTTTGCATTGCCCGGGCGATGGCCGTTGAGCCTGAAGTACTGCTACTCGATGAACCCTGCTCGGCTCTTGATCCTATCGCTACCCTGAAGATTGAAGAGCTGCTATTCAGCATCAAAGATTCCACCACGATCGTCATCGTTACGCACAATATGCAGCAAGCTGCCCGAGTGGCCGACAAAACAGGCTTCTTCATGCTTGGTAAACTAGTCGAGTTCGATAGAACGGAAACTATATTCAAGAATCCGTCGAAGAAAGAAACTGAAGATTACGTTACGGGCCGCTTCGGCTGAGCCCTAATCAATCTTTTGGACCAAATGAACTACTGAGAGGAACTCCCCCATGCGGCACTTCACAATTGAACTGGAAGAACTAAAAACAAAACTATTGCAGATGGGGGGTATGGTCGAAGCTGCCGTGCATCGCTCCGTTCGAGCGGTAGTAGAACGCGATGTTGAGCTTGCGAAAAAGGTCCGCGAAGGGGAAGGCGCCATCAACACGATGGAAATGGAGATTGACGAACTCGCCACCAAGCTGCTGGTTCTGCAACAACCCGTTGCGCGTGACCTCCGGTTTCTCACTTCAGTTCTAAAGATCAACACCGATCTGGAGCGCATGGGCGATTTAGCCAATAATCTCGCATCCCGCGCTCAATCCCTAAGCAAGCTACCGGCCCTGAAACTCGACATCGACATTCCACATATGTCGTCGCTGGTGGAATCGATGTTGCTCAAGAGTCTCGACGCGTTTCTGCGGGCCGATGCCGATCTGGCGCAAGACGTTCTAATGTCCGATGATGAGGTGGACCGCATCAGGGGCGAGGCTTACGGCGAAATCGTCGCACACATGCAAGCCAACCCTTCCGATGTGCAGGCCGGAGTTGAGATGATTTTCGTCGTCCGCAATCTGGAACGCATCGGCGATCATGCCACTAATATGGCCGAAGACGTAATCTATATGGCCAAAGGCGTCGACGTACGGCACCACGCAAAAACTTCGGTTTGACGCAAAGGGCCATGATCGGTGATCGCGGCCCTGAAGCGAACGTTTCTAGAAGTTAATCTTCGCCCCCAATTGAATCTGTCGTGGCCCGATGGACGAGTAAGTGAAACCTTGCTGCAAAGTCGTGACGCCAAACAAGCTACTGGTGGCGGTAGTATTC
>JANXXI010000334.1 GCA_025350695.1 Acidobacteriota bacterium | reverse complement strand
GTTTCCGGTACCCTCCAATGTTTCCGGGCCTTTAAATTCAAAGTCCAGAGCGCCTGAATTCTCATTCACCGCGAAAATCAGCATTGCCGGTTGGGCGAAGACAAGCACATACCGTTTGCCGCTGGACTTATCAATACCCTTCGCCATCTGGGTGAAATCGACGCTAAAAGGGCCCCCTGAAATCGCGCCAAAAGGCGCGCAGTATGTTTTCTGCGTGTCTAGCGACAGGGCGCATACCTGCTTTTCGTTGGGTGCGTAAAATGAGATCCAGTTCTGGCGCGAAGCGTCACCGGTGCCTCCCGAAGAGATCGAACTAAACCGGTACGGCGCCTTCGAATAATCGGCCAATACGGTTGCCTCCGCTTTAGACAGACTATACCGCTGCACCGTCGCGCCCGAAAAATAATACAGCAGATCATCGTTGCGCGAATCCCAAATAGTGCCTTCAAAGCCAATTTTAATATTGTTAAAGGAAACTTTCGACGTTTTCCGGTCGACAGCCTGAACTGTGTCATTGGAAAAAACCAATACGTATTTGCCGGTCGCGCTGATGGCGGTGGGAGTCGAGTACCCGTGGAGACTTCTAGGACCGGTCAGCACCTTGACAGTTGAGCCGAAATTCGGATCCACATACGTTCCGCCAACGGCTGGGGGATTGAAGTTGCCCGGCGGCTTTTCGCCGGGAACCGCGCAGACTGCGAGGGCGGGCAATCCCGGGACATTGGAACAGCCCTTTGGTCCGGACAGCGCAGTGAATTTCGGGGCCGGTGTCTTTTCCACCACGGTCAGAGTCACCTTGATATTTTGTGAAGTGGCGCCGTCGGATACAACGATGGTTTGTAAATAGACGCCCGCTCGACGGGAACGCATCCAGTCATCGGTCAAACTAACGGTAAATGCGCCACGGCCTATTCCATCCGCGGGCGACAACGTCAACATGCCCGCTAGTCCGGAACCTGCAACCGCCTTCCATTTTCCGGTGGCGGTTACGGTGACACGCTTTGACCGAGACAACATTGGTCCGGAAGCAACTGAACTATAACTCAAAGTGGACGGGCTGACGCCGAGACCCAGCATTACCGCCGGAACGCTCAAAAACCACGCAAAAAGCAGTCTCAGCATGCAGAATCCTCCTCCCTAAATTATGGCACACACCTTCAAAATGAGCCGGAAAGCGGTGAAGCGTTTACATCAGGCTGGCCGGTGTTTGACGAGTCCCAGTGAAGGAAAAAGGAAGCAGCAATTCTCAGCTCGCCGCATCTTTTCGCAGAGCCGCAGGTTTAGCTAGTGAAACGTTTGCATACGCGAACTCACGCCGCCGGAAACGAATGAGTTTGTTTATCTGTCTTCGCAACAGCAATCCAATCGGCCAAGTATGCCGCTTTCCGTCCACCACGGTGAGCTCTCCATTGCCGCTTAGAGTGTGCAATCCGTCGGGGTAGGGGCCATCAGGATCGGGGGAGATGCGGCGCACCAACGTTTCGCGAAACCCATGGAGACTCAACTCGTCGATACGATTAATACATAGCGCACCGCCATAACTGATCCGGCAATCCTGAGCAGGCCGATAGAGAACACCCTCGCAATAAAAGGGATTTCCCGCCGGCCGCGAACTGCTCACGTCCGTCTTAACCGGATTGGCCGCATGTGGGCTCCATGGTCCTAACAACCCGGGAGCATGCCAAACGAAGAGCGACCAAGTGGCGGCCCCGGTAGTTCCGGAATATAGCATCCACCAACGTCCTTCGTATTGGAATACGGTCGCATCCACTGCGTCTATGTTCTCGATGAGCACGGCCTCTTTGCGCCACGTTCCGGTTAGCTTGTCCAGCCGATACAAAAGAACGCTCTGTAATTCGCCGCATTCCGGGATCGCATAGATAACCCCATCATGACTGAAGACGTAGGGATAACTCATGTGGGCTCCCTCGTCAATTACTGGGGTAACGGTGGTATGGGAACCCTTTCCCCGCAACTCGCTGATCCTCCCTTTCTCGGTAGACCAACTAAACTCCTCTATCAGAAGCCGCACCGGTTCTTCACCGGGAAGAATAAAAGGATCCGCCAAAAATTGTCCATATTCCTTATAGGCCGACCATTCAATGGCCGGCTGGAAAGTCAAGTCCAAAAAAGATTTCTGCGGGGCGTTCACAACCCCCACATTCCACTCATCGATACGCTGGTTGGCAATTTTATAACGGAGCCAGTTTACTGTCAGCCGCATCCAGAAACATAACATCTGCAGGTCGTTCGGAGCGCGGTAGATTGGCGCGGTTGTCTTGCTCGGCGACGCCTCAAGGGCGTCCAATCGACCTTGCCGCAAGTCCAGGCAGACCCACCGCGCCAAGTGCCACGAACTGTCCTGAATGCGCTGCAGATTTGCCCGGTAAGATAACCCGTCAGTCGAAACGGAACACTTTTTCAGAACAATACCGCCATCCAGGCGATCGGTGAGCCGTTGCAGCAGTGCGCCCGTTACCGGATCGCCGCGATAGATTTCCCAGAATCCTGGCGGTCCGCCGCGATACTTCTCTTCATCATCGTGGTGAAAGGACCAGACTCCGTAGCGCGCGGTCTGCAAAATATCGCCGCGGATGATGCCAAAAGCGAATTTCAGGATAAAGTCCAGATTATGAGCTTGGATTTCCGCGACGTTCGTGGCTTTAAAATACTGGCTCCATTTTCCTTTCAGTTCCGGTTGGCAGACCAACCGCTCAATTCCCGGCAGGCACTCTTCAAGTGGGTGAATTTGATAGGCGTCGATGTGTTGTAGGGGAAATAACTTTGATTGAACATACCAAAGATTTCCATCCAGCCGCAGGCTCTTCCGGATCTTGGCCCCGATGGAACTCGGGGCCGTTTCGCTCTCGTCAAGGATGAGCAATACGGGTTCGGCGATCCCATCTTTGGTAATGTTTTCTATGCACTTACGGGCAAAGGCCGTAAGTCCCCCAGAGGGACACATAATTCCGAAACGAAGCGGACGAGTTGCCGGAACTGGCGTCACTTTAAGGATGGCCTCGCATACCCTCGATTATAGTAATAACCTCTTGATCAACCCAAAGTTCAGATAAAAGCGACCCGGTTATGGTCTCCCGAGCCATTCCACAGCCACTGTGGAGGCAAATGTAAACGGCTGACCCCACCTTTTAGCTAGGTTTGCGCCAAATGGCGACTATCGTTTTGCCGGCTGCATAGAAGAGCAGCTTGTCAAGGACGCGCGAAACGGGGACTATCCAGCCATCCCAGAATCCGATTTGGGAGCTGGTAGGCATCGATTGCTTCAGAAACAGCAAGTTAGCGGTGGACGCGCAAAGACCCACGCAATCGAGATATCTTAGATGCTCAAGGCGCAAACTTGCCGGAGAAATTGCCCGGATCATCGGGCGATCATAACGCCGGAAGTGTCCGATCGCGGCATCGAACGGAGTAAACAAGCGTTGGTGCGCGGGCGCCAACACGATGAGACGGCCACCAGGCCTAAGCAGCGATGCCGCGGTATTAAGCTCTTCCCGGTCGTGCTCGATGTGTTCCAGAACGTCAATATAAACGATGGTATCGAACTGCTGAGCGGCCAGGGATTGCATTGTTCCGCAGGCAGCTTCGTACTTACGGCGCGTCTTCGTTTCTTTAAGCTTTTGTTCCAACTGGGCGGCGAGCAAGGGATCGGGCTCCAGACATAAAAAGCGTCCAGGACCTCCCGGATCTAGAAACTGCGTATTTGAGCCGATTCCGGCGCCGACTTCGAGGATGTCACCTGTGAGAAACGGCCGAATCTGCCCCGACCAATAGGCCTTCCAGTTAACCGCCGCTGCGAAAAGGTCCAGCTCGGAGCCAACATATTTGAACTCATTCATGGGGATAGATGTCCTCTGGCTCTTCCATAAACAATGAGTAATCCCGGAGTGGCACAAAGCCGAGATTCGTTCGGTTGGAAAGCATAAAGAATGTGAAACTAGTTGCAATTGTGATGAATTGGATCATGATAATGGCGAGTGTGCCTGTTGCATAGGTAGCCCAGCCCGGTATGGCCTGATTGGTAACAAATCGGATAATGACGACTAGAATAATCCCTAAGCCAGCCAGCATGGAACCTGCTAAGGATCCAATCAGAAGGCGAACGCCAACAACATCCCCAAACACCGAGATGGCGCTGAGACCGTGAGAAACCAGGGCGGCAAAGTTCATCCTAGAGATTCCCGCAATACGAGTTCCCCGGGCAATAGGAACCATCGTAAAGGGAAGCTTGGATCGAAAGACGGCGGCGGCATAGTGATTCCACAGTTCGGACATTACGACGAGGGTGTCCAGGTATTTCGAGGGCAGAATACTGAAATTCCCCACCTGTACGCTGATACCGGTAAGGCCTCGATGCAAAACTCGATACAGGTGATAGAAACACCGGAATACAAGAGATTCCGACCGGCGGCTCCGTTTCGCAAAAATTGCTTGTGCTCCCTGTGCGCCGGAATAGGCGCGCAGGAGTTCCACCACCCCCTCGGGTGTGTCCTCTCCATCGGAATCCATCACAAGAACGGCGTCGCAACTAGCAGTTTTTTGAATGTGGGTGAGTCCGATGGCGATGGCTCGCTGATGGCCAAGATTGCGTCGCAAACGCAGTACCCGTATTGCCCGCACGACTGAGAAGCGGCTCTCGAAGTCATTGTGGTCGTGTTTTTGTATCGAACCATCATCGACCAGGAAAATCTCGACCGTACGGAAATCGGAAGAAATGGCCTTGTCAAGTCGCCGGATGAGTTCAGCAGCGGAGGTCCAATCGTCCCGGAGAGGCATTAATATTATCAAATGCAAAGGCGAGTGCAACGGCGGAGGTTGAATCACGGTATGTGTTCCAGGTCGAGTTCAAAAAAGCTGGAAGGAGCCATTTTAATTAGCGTAGCGCAAGTTTGACTCAAACATTTGAACTTAAACTTGATTTACGAGAGAAATCTCATTTTGTGGGCGAGGGACAGTTCCCGCGGCGACTCTCGATGATACCGCGCGGCTGTCCGGACGGAATGCCGAGCCATTCGCGCAGAATGCTTTCCATGAAGCAGGCGGCTGGATCGACGCTTTCTTGCCCTCTAAAGTGACGTGAACTTTATGCAATGAACTAAACCGCTGCCGCGGTAAAAACACCCCCGTACCCATAGGCTAGCGTTAAATCAGAAAAGGGCTCACGTTAGAAGAGGTTGTTCGCGCAACCGACTTCGACAATCCTAAGGAGTAAGCCATGAGCCCTTTACGGCAGCGCATGTTGGAAGACATGCAACTTAGAAACCTCTCCGCGGCTACGCAGAGAAGCTACATCCATTATCCTAAAAACGGCAGTTAGTCGGTAGTGTTGGCGAAGCGAGGAGTACTTCCGGGGACTTTTCCGCGCAGGAAGGCGCGAAAGGCGGCGCTGAGGATAAGCCTCCAGCGTTCGGGCTGAGTCCACTGCTCCGCACTGGAGG
>JANXXI010000333.1 GCA_025350695.1 Acidobacteriota bacterium | reverse complement strand
TGTGCTCAACTGCGAAAGATCGGCTAATCTGCTCGGCGGTAGCCGAAAACGGGTGAAGCCGGCCGGTTTCGCCAATCATAAATCGGAGCGCCCCAACCCAACGCCGAACTGTGTCTACTCAAGCGTAATCCAAGAAAGACTTATCCGCGTTCATCGGCGTGAATCGGCGGCCAAAAATTCAACCTCCCCTCGCCATGAAGAGTCTCTACCTGAAATGAAATCCATCGCCAAACGAACAATTCGGAAAACGAACCCAATCCCAAATCAGTCCGAACTAGAAGACCGCTCCCTCACGGTCACGGCTCGTAAGGGTCGTGTTTTAGGTTGCCCCCACCCCCCGGAAAACGGTATCGTAGTGAGTTACCCTATGGCAAAATTGACTCCGATTACGGTCGCCCATGGCGACGGCATTGGTCCTGAAATCATGGAGGCCACTCTTCATATCCTTAAAGAAGCTGGCGCCCGCATTAAGATTGAAACCATCGAGATTGGCGAAAAAGTCTACCTGCGCGGCAATGCCGCCGGTATCGAACCCAGCGCCTGGGAATCGCTCGAGCGTACCAAGGTCTTCCTCAAGGCCCCGATCACCACGCCCCAAGGCGGCGGTTACAAAAGCCTGAATGTCACCACGCGCAAGATGCTTGGCCTCTACGCCAACGTTCGCCCGTGCGTGGCCTATCATCCTTATGTCGACACCCTCCACCCGAAAATGGACGTGGTCATCGTTCGCGAGAACGAAGAAGATTGCTACGCCGGCATCGAGCATCGCCAGACGCAACAAGTGATGCAGTGCCTGAAGCTGATCAGTCAGCCGGGCTGCGAGCGCATCGTGCGCTACGCCTTCGAATACGCCCGGCGCAACAATCGCAAGCGCGTCACCTGCTTCATGAAAGACAACATCATGAAGCTCACCGATGGCTTGTTCCACAAAGTCTTCGATGACGTCGCCAAGGAATATAAGGATATTGAAAACGATCACTGGATCGTCGACATCGGCGCCGCCAAACTGGCCGACACCCCCGAAGCGTTCGATGTCATCGTGATGCCCAACCTCTATGGCGACATCCTGTCTGACGTGGCCGCACAAATCGCTGGTTCGGTCGGTCTCGCTGGTTCGGCCAACATCGGTTCCGGCGCCGCCATGTTTGAAGCCATTCACGGTTCGGCCCCGCGCCGGGCTGGTCAGAATTTGGCCAACCCTTCGGGCTTGCTGCTCGGCTCGGTGATGATGTTGAACCACATCAACCAGTCCGATATCGCCGAGTTGGTGCACAACGCCTGGCTCGCCACGCTGGAATCCGGGTTCCACACTTACGACATTTACGCTGAAGGCAAGAGCAAGGCGAAGGTCGGCACAAAGGAATTCGCCGAAGCGGTTGTAAAGCATCTCGGCAAGAAGCCGAAGACGCTTACGCCCGTTGTCTACAAGCCCGCCACTAAGCAGAAAGTGAAGGCGCTCGCCAAAGTGAAGGCGGAAAAGAAGGAACTAGTTGGCGTCGACGTATTCCTCGATTGGACAGGCGCCAATGGTCTCGACCTCGGTAAGAAGCTGGAAGCGGTGAAGACGGGTCTGAAGTTGCAAGGTATCTCTAACCGTGGCGTTAGTGTTTATCCCAACAATAATGTCAACACGCTGGTCAGCGATCAATGGTGCTGCCGCTATATGGGCAAGGGCGTGATCGCTTACACGGATATTGTGAAGTTGCTGGGCAAAATCGGCGGCGCCGGTTTTGACTTCATCAAGACGGAACATCTTTACAACTTTGACGGGAAGCCCGGATTCTCGCTGAGCCAGGGGCAGTAGCTAAGGTGAGCCCTTTGGTTGGTGTGATCATGGGCAGCAAATCTGATTGGGAAACCATGCGCCACGCCTCGGAGACGTTGACGCAGTTTGATGTGGCGCACGAATGCCGCGTGGTTTCCGCTCATCGCACGCCGGATGAGATGAACGAATATGCGAAGGCTGCTGAGTCCCGCGGTCTCGAAGTGATCATTGCCGGCGCGGGCGGGGCTGCCCACCTTCCCGGCATGGTTGCGGCTCAAACGATTGTGCCAGTTCTGGGAGTGCCCGTCGAGAGCCATGCGTTAAAGGGAATGGACTCCCTTTTGTCCATCGTGCAAATGCCTGGTGGCATTCCGGTGGGCGCTTTCGCGATCGGCAAGGCGGGGGCGATCAACGCCGCGCTGCTAGCCATCGCAATTCTGGCCAACCAACGGCCGCCGTTGCGAGAAAAACTACATGCCTTCCGTGCTGAACAATCAGCCAAGGTGAAGGCCGATACGCTTCCATGAGTCTTAGACCTATTCTGCCCGGATCAACGATTGGTGTATTAGGCAGCGGCCAACTAGGCCGTATGTTTACGATAGCGGCGCGCCGCATGGGCTACCGCGTCCATACCTATTCCCCTGAAACCGACACTCCCACCGGACAAGTCGCCGATCTTGAAATCACTGCTCCATACGAAGATTTGGATGCTGTCCGCAAATTCTCCGAAGGGGTGCAGGTGGTCACCTTCGAGTTTGAAAACGTCCCAGCCGATACGGCTTCAGTCTGCGCCGAGCACACGCTGGTGCGGCCTAACGGCACCATTCTCCACATCACCCAGCACCGTCTCCGCGAAAAGCAGTTCCTGATGCGCAACGGCTTCCCGATCGTCCCTTTCCGTCGCGTCTCGACTCTGGCTGAACTTGAAGTGGCGATCAAGGAAATCGGAACCCCTGCGATCTTGAAAACCGCTGGATTTGGTTATGATGGCAAAGGCCAATTCCGCATCGATTCGCCTGATGAGGCAGCAGCTACGTGGCTCGCGATCGGCGAACAGGAAGCGGTTCTTGAAAAACGAATAGACTTCCATAAGGAACTTTCCGTTGTGGCCGCCCGTTCGGTAACCGGTCAATTCGTGCATTACGGCGTCCTTGAAAACGATCACCGCAACAGCATCCTCGATGTCACCATGGCTCCGGCCAACATCAAGACCAAGGTGGCGGAGCGAGCGGTTGAACTCACTCGAAACCTGATGAACGAACTGGATGTGGTGGGCGTTCTTTGTGTTGAGTTCTTTCTCACCTATGACGGGCAACTGCGGATCAACGAGCTTGCTCCGCGACCGCACAATTCCGGCCATTTCTCTTTTGACGCTTCCGTCACCAGCCAGTTTGAACAACAGCTTCGAGCCGTTTGTGGATTGCCGCTTGGTTCGACCGAACTGCTTAGGCCTGCTGCGATGGTCAATCTGCTAGGAGACCTGTGGGATCATGGCGAACCCAATTGGGCCGCCGCTGCACAATTTCCTAATGTGAAGATCCATGTGTATGGAAAGTTGCAGGCGCGCCCGGGCCGGAAGATGGGGCATCTTACAGCGTTGGCTTCCACTGCGGCTGCGGCCAAAGGGACGGCACTAGCAGCCAGGAACGCATTGGGGTTTAGGTTAGAGGAAGAGGACGAAGACCTGGTATGTGAAATAGCCTAAGACTACTGCACAACCTGACCACTTGCGGTAGCAACCGATTTTTCTGTTTCCTTCACTGGAGAGGACACAGGGATTAAGATTTGGCTGCGTTCGGCGCGTTTGGCATAACTAAATCGTTCTTTGATAGCCTTCCAACTGGCAAAATTGCAGCGGCAATATTCACAGCGGACCGGCTTCGCGCCTAACTTGAGCTTGAACGCCGTAAAACTGTCTGGCCTGTATCTGTTTGTAGCCCACTTCGTCAGGTCCATCTTGTGGCATCGGGGACACTTAGCGTAGATTAAATGATCGAGTCCCCAAATCCGGATATTTATCCGTTGATCGCAGTCTCTACACCGGGCAGGCTGGTATCCTAGCACAAGTCCCAGCCGTTCGAATGGGCCACGCACTTTAGATGCTTTGAACTTGGTTGATCCGCAACTAGGGCAGCTTTGAGGCATAGCCAGTCAATATACATTGTAACGATGTTGAAGCTTAACTCAAAGAGGAAAGGTGCAGTAGTACTGAACCTATTAGGAATATTCCGTCGCTTTTAGCCTATACGCTCAGGTTATACCCTCAACTTAGGGTGTCGCCATGGCATAACTCTCCGCAAACGCGGTGAATGCTGCTTGTAGCCTTAATCTGGCTTGGCCGTCCCGGTTGATTTTCAATCCTTCAATCGAATTCACCCCTAGAAGTTCTCTGGTCGTGGAAGTGATGAAAACCTCGTCGGCAGCCTCAAGATCGGGTGGACTCAGAACCTGCTCGGACACGGTCAAGCCATCGGCGGTAAGGCACTCCAGAAGAATCTCCCTCGTAATGCCGGGCAGGCAACCCGAGCTCAAGGGCGGGGTGACGACTTTGGGGCCAAAAGATGCAAAAATGTTGGCCGATGTGCATTCGCTCACTTCGCCTCGTTCATTCAGCAGGACAACCTCATCGAAACCCTGTTCCTGAGCCTGCTCATACATGGTTAGGTTCTGACACCAGGAAGTGACCTTGGTTCCGGCAAATGGCGACTGGGCGTGCCGGCCCTGTTCCATCATGCCCAAGCGGACCGAATCGCCCCAGGTTTTAAGTCCAGTGGTGAAACCGATCAATTCAAAAGGCCGCTCAAGGCCGGGACCTTCGAACAAGCCGCCCTTATTTCGTACAATCGCCAAACGCAGGGTGGCATTGGTGGCTTGGTTAGCCTCCACAAGCTTTCTGAGTTGAGTATGCAGCCATTCGGCGGAGGAAGGCATTGGGACGCGTAGAAGCTTCGCGTCGCGCACCATGCGCTTCCAGTGGCGGTCAAAGGCGAACAGCGCGCCCTCACGTACCCTAATGGTGGAGAAAACGCCCCAGCCGTTCAGGAAGCCAACTTGGCCCGCGGCAAGGAATTCGGCGTCGGCGGGCAACACTGTTTCATTATGCAAGACCTGGGAATGCATGCCTATATTGTATCCTTGCCGACGCGGAGCTTTTCCAGCAGGGGATTCACGGGTTCCAGGAAGGGAATGGGTCCACGCGGCCGCGCTTGAGATCAGCGATCAGGTCCGGCACTTTGGCCCGCCTGCGTAACAGGGTCTCAAGCAACCGTTCGAGGGCTGTGGAGTCTCCCTTGTCGAGCCACGACGGGGGAAGTTGTTTCAGAGCCTGATCGAGTACTTCCTCCGGGAAATGGCGGACTCGCTCGAGCCACGGGTCGAAGTCCGCGAAGCCTTTCACATGCTGATAGATGAAAGGCCGGAAATAGAGGCCGCTTAACGGAGAATCCTGGAATGCCCAACGTGGACCATCGAAGAGGAACCCGTGGTCGATCATTTGGGCGAGGAAGCCGGTTTTGGTTTCTGGGGCGTTGGGTGTGGGCAGCCAATCCTGGAGCCGGGATCGAAAAAAGATAGCTTGTCGCGAATCGGAATTGCCGGCCCATTTATCGAACACGAGCACTCCCAGGAATTCGGCAAGATTGGCGACCTTGGCAAGGAGCACCTCAGGCAGAAAGTCGTAAACTGCCTGCTTGTTGGGATTGCCGGGAAAAGCCGAACCGAAGTGAAGGCCAGCTTCCACCGGTTTGCGGCTGGATCCGAGTTGGAAGTGAACTTCCGGATTGGCATCGAGAAAATCCTGTCCAATCTCGATCAAGGCGACCTTTGGCTGAGTGATTTCGAGATAGCCCAGAAGAACCGATGCGATCCACTCATTGACCAAAATCCTTTTCGACTGGGGGTTGTTGGCGAATTTTACGATGTAATAATTCCCATCGGCTGCTTCGAGCAGATGGGCTTGGGCACCACCGCGCATTTTTCTTAAGAACCGGCGGGCTGGAACAGGCATGCGGGAAGCGACTGTACTCTCATGATAGCGCCAGTTGTGGTTACGGCGTTTGCAGTTTATTCGGATAGCTCCGAATAGCTATCATAGAATAGAGGACGAATGGCCGAGGAAACAAAATCACTCAATGCCGCTGACAGCGGCGAATCGAAAGCGAAATTTTCTGGAGAAGAAGTCGCATTGGAGCTTATGAAGTTTATCGCCGTAACGACCGGTTACGGCAGAGGGAGCGGCGGGTCTACCGGGTTTGGAAAATCTGGTGGCCGCAGTGAGGAAGTTTATGCGGAGTCCCTGCTTGAGTTATTCCAACGCTGCCGTCAAGCAGTGGCGAAACCTTTGGTATAAACTTCAGGATAAAGACAGAAACGGCTGGCGTCTCCTTGGGGAGCGCCAGCCGTTTTTGATGGACGAAAATTGGAATCCGTTACTTTTTCTTTGCGACTTTCTTAGCCGTCTTCTTCACGGGGGCTTTCTTAGCTGGCGCTTTTTTCGCCGGAGTCTTTTTGGCCGGGGCCTTCTTTACTACAGCTTTCTTTGCCACTGCCTTGGAGGGGGCCTTAACCGCCGCCTTCTTAGCCGCTTTCTTTACTGCCTTCTTGGTAGCATTCTTCATTCCAGTTTTTTTGCTTATTTTCCTTTCAGTCTTTTTTGCCGCCCCATGTGTGGCGGCAGGCCGCGAAGCTTTCTTCCCTGCCGCGGAAGCTTGAGGCTTCGCCTTCTTAGAAGATAGAGCTTTTTTAGCCGTCGGCTTCTCCTTGGCCGCTGGTGATTTGACCGCGGTTTTGGATGGAGCCGATTCCGTTGCGGCGCCAATGGGCGCCGTTCTAACTTGTTTTAGTGTGATGACTTGGGCCTGAACCGTTCCAATGGTAAGAAGGGGAGTGGATCGGGCAGCTTCAGTAGACGGTAGTGGTGAGACGAACAAGCCCTCCATTTCGTCCTCCTCCTCGGTTCCCAGCCGGTATTCGGAGATCTCCGATTCTATGTCGACGGGCTCGTCTTCAAATCCGAAGTCGTCGAATTCTTCATCGGCGGACAAAAATCGAACATGCGAATCGAACATATTTGTTGCCTGAAGGCTTTTCACTGACATTGAGAATTTGTTTCTCGCACTTTGAGTGTCAAGGTTTTAAGCGCGCTTTGCAACCGTCTTCTTGGCGGGGGCAGCTACGGAAGCTTTTCTAACCGGAGCCTTAGCTGATCTCACTGGGGTCTTAGTTGCAACCGTTGTTCTCTTTGCTGGAGTCTTAGCCTGGGAGAGAGCTCCCTTGTTTGAAGAAGTCGCGGCGGTCCGTACCGCAGCCGGCCGGGTTGACACCCAACGGCCACGATAGTAGTAACCTGAGCGAACCGGCGCGACGATTGCAGGCGCAGCCGGTACCACCACGAAATCTCCAGATTCCACACTTGAGACCAGATGGATATTAGCTGTTTCAAGAGCTGTGATTTGGGTGTTGTAGCGCTTTGCGATGGTGGTTAGTGAGTCGCCATCTTCGGCCCTATGCAGCCTCCAGGTAGCGCGTTTGTCTTCGGGGACGTTGCGCAGGGCCGTAGCCACTTGCGTGAGCTTGCCTTTGGGAATGCGGATAGGATAGCCGGCCGGAGCAGCGTGGCCAATCAACGACGGATTCATCTCTTTAAGGTCGGCTGCGGCGACTTGAGACGCGTCGGCAATGAGAGCCAAGTGAGTTAAAGAGTCGGCGAGGAGAGTGTCGTATTCAATGGGGGCGTCCATATCCACATCATCGAGGCCGTAATCCCTGGGATTCTTGGACATGATGGTCATGGCCAAAATGATCGGGACGTAGTTGGAAGTCTCAAGGGGAAGGACTCCACGGCTACGGAGTTCCCAAATGTCGGCGAACCCGGTGCGGGCGATGGCGCGATCTACATTTCCCGGGCCGCAATTGTAAGCGGCAATGGCGAGGTACCAATCGCCGAATTGGTTATACAAATCTCGCAGGTGGCGGGCGGCGGCGCGAGTTGCCATTTCCGGGTCCATACGTTCGTCAGCGTATAGGGTCTGTTTGAGACCGTACTCATTGCCACGGGCTTTAACGAATTGCCACATACCAACAGCCGCCATGTTACTCATGGCGCGAGGCAGGAATCCAGATTCCGCCTGGGCCAAGTAAATCAATTCCTGGGGTACGCCTTCTTCGTCGAGGATTCTGGAAATCATGGGTTTATACCGGCCCATACGCTTCCAGCCACCAATTAGCGTTTTCTTTCCTCGTTCGCTGGAAAAATAATTGATGAACCCTAAGACCGCATCGGACATTTCAAGCGGCAATTGGCTAGTTGTAGCCTCGAGTTCGGCGCTGACCTTATTTTTAATGCGTGGATCGAAGGGGAAGGTGAGATTACTGATATCGTCGATGGGGGCTTTGTCGAACTTTGGAGGTTGGTTGGCGGCTTCTTCTAAATCTCCGTCGACATCCATCCTATATATAGCTTGAACCAGGTCCTCAAATCTCTTGTCAAAAGTGGTTTGGTTGGTCGGCTCGTCGGAGGCGTTTAGAACGGAATCAAGCGCCTGATCGAAGAGCTTTCGGGCTCCGGCGCGATCTCCGGCCAGGAAGAGTCTCTTACCTTCCTTAAAGCTTTCTTCGGCGCGGCGAAGACGTCCATCCGCCTGAGTAGGTTTCGGCGGAAGTTGTGGAATGGACAAATTCGGGAGGGAACTTGAATATAGGATCGGGGCCAGGGCCGGTGGTGGTTCGAACGATTCCGGGCTCGGCGAAGCCGCCGCAGGAATCGGAGGTAAAAAAGATGACCGAAAACTCTTCGAACTCGGACCCATGGTTGAGCAACCAGTAAAGCAGGTTGCCACCACGGCTAGGCCCAGCCAATTAAGAGCGGGCAGAGAAGTAGATCTCATGCATTCTCCTGAAACAGAATTGGAGCCAAATTACATTGCAACCGTATTAGGGTACTATAAGCCGGGCAAATATTTCAACTACGCTACAACGTAATGAGAGCATCGTACTACCTTATAGCTATCGGCAGTTTGGCGGAATTGTTGTAGGGTGATGACCTCAGGTGAGTCTTTTTGAGGGTTCTGCTCGGCGTCGACCGGAATCTAGGGTTTCGGAATCGATTCATCGGCAACGAACCAAGTAAGTGTTTGGACCGTGGCGTAACCGCCTTTAGCCAGCGGCATGTTTTGGGCTAGCTTGGTTGCTTCCTCAAGTGGCATGTCCCTCAACACCCAGATCTCAGCGAGATCTTTCGAGTTGAGGAAGGGGCCCGAGGTTCGGAGCTTGTTTTGAAGTTTCGAGACTTCAACTCGCTGCTTGGTTAGGACATCTGCTGTGCCGGCTGAACTGGTTTTGCGGAACAGGATAAGGGGTAGTTTAGTCATCTCGTACTTTGCGTTGGGGTCTGCCTTGAGCTGTGCGGCTAGCGGCTGCCCGAAATTGTCTGGGCCACGCCAGAGGTGAAGGTCGAGGGTGAGGCGCTTGTTGATGACTGCCGGATCCTTGGCGGTCCATGCGGCGGCTTCTTCGAGTGACGCACAGCGGTACACCACTATGCCGCGTAAGGTTCCAGCTTCCATGAGGGGTCCGGCAGAAAGTAGGCGGCCGGCTTTCACCATATTTCCCATGTGCGCCAGGTGACCTTTTTGGATTTCTTCGGCTTCGGCTTGGGGGATTTGTTTGCGATCCGGATGCGAGTTGAGGAAGCCGAAGCAGAGGTCTTCGGCGAGGGCCGGGAGAGTGGCGATGAGGAGTAATGGGGCAATGTAGCGCATTGGGTTATGGTAGCGCTGTTGTAAATCCCTGAGCGGGTCGTCCTTGCGGGCCGCCCGCTGACCAAGGGGCGGCCTTACCTTGGAGTCACCTTCGGCCAGGAGGTTTCCATGCCTTGGGCTTTAATGGATGCTTGGAAGGCGGCCAATTTCCTTTTGTCGCTACGGAATGATTTTGGGGACGTCTTCGCCTTCACGGATTCGGCGGCCAGGCAGCCGGCCGATTCGCCGATGTTCCATTCCACGGGATGCAGCCGGTAGCAGCCGTTTGTGATGTGGGTCACTCCAATATTTTTTGCGGCGGCGATTAGGTTTTCGACGCGGCGCGGCAGCAGAGCTCCTAACGGAATTTGGAAGGGCAGGGAACTTACGTCAATGTAATTGTCGCCACCGGAGCTGGGGTGAAGGTCGATGCGGTAGCTGCCGACACCGACGGAATCGGGGAAGTTTTCAGCGGTCACGTCTTCGCTGCTCTTGCCGGTGGCCTTCATTCGGGCGTCTGTTCCGACGTGATGTTCGAGCACTGTGAACTCGGCTTGAATACGACGGGATTCGCGGATGTAAGGGTATTTGGCGAGGCCGTCTTCCGTGCCGGTTTGGTCGCAGCGGAGGCGGAGGCCGGGCCATCCTTGTTTGCCATCGGTTCTTGGCGCTTCGGTTTGCATCCAATATAAAAGAGAAAGGCTTAGTTGCTTGCCGCGCTTCACGTGGCGAGCTGCTTCTTGTTCACTTACTTCGTGTAAGTTGCCGAGCCAGTAGTCGTTTTGAGGCCAGTTCACTAAAGATATGTCGCCGCCGTAGGAGCCTGGTTCGTGAAAACCGGCGGCGGCGATGCGGCGGTAGAGCCACAAGTTCAAGACTCCGGGAGTAACTGGGGCGTTGGGGCGCGGGTCGAAAGTCACGGCGCGTGGTTCGAGCGTAATGGGGTTACTCATGGACCAACTTAGTAGCTTACCTGGCCAGGCGGGCTTCATCGCGGGGACGTAGTCGCGCCAGAAGGCGTATTCGTCTGGCTTTGGAATAGTATTGTCGCGGCCTTCCTGATAGTCGACAGCAAAGCACATGGTGAAGGCTTGAATATTGGCCGGCTGGGCAATTTCCGGGGCGTGGAGTTCGCCGGTTGTTTTGCGGGATTCGAAGCCAGTTACATACTCGGTCTTAGTAAGTGGCAGTAAGTCGCCCTGTTCAGTGGCGTCGATGAAAACTGGGGCTTCGATGATTCGTTCGATTCCGGTGAGCAGGCTTTTCACGGCTATGCTATTGATCTTGTCGCCAGTGACATCGGCGCGGGTGGGTTTGTGTTGGAGCAGGACTGTGAGTTGGCCACCGCCGACATAAGGGGACAGTATCTGCTCTAAGACGGCTAGGGAAACGCGGGGTTCGTGAGTTAGTTTCGACACGGAGCCTCCGCCGGGATTTAACCATTCCATGGCATTCACTTCGGGACGGAGCTTAAAGTTGCGCCGGTAGTATTGACGGACTTCGGTGCGGTAGCGGCGGTAGAGTTGAGTGCCTCCGAATTGTTCGATCCAGGGGTGCTCATCGGGTGGGACTGCTTGGGATGTGAGTTGGCCTCCGACCCAGTCGGTTTCCTCTGTCATGACGACGAGCATGCCGTTGCGGAGGGCCGCGAGGGCTGCGGCGCACCCGCCTACGCCGGCGCCGAGGATGGCCACATCGGCACGAAGGTTGCGGGCTTGGGCTAGGGAGGTGGGGAGCAGCAGGAGGCTGGCGGAGGATTGCTGGAGGAACGTTCGGCGGTTGAGCATCCCATGTATCGTAACGCAGTGGGGGGGTGGGGTTTCACTCTGATTGGGTTCAGGGTGTTACGAGTCGAAACCCGTACCACCAATCCATCAGAACCTTGCTTCGAGGCTTTTTCTTACACCTGAGCAGTCGGGCCAGGGGGCCCTCCGCGGACCAGGGGGTCCGCCCTACTGCACACGGGTTCCTTCAGGTTCTGAAGAATCTTCTGAGGGGGAACACGCCTTATAATGAAAGTTCTCCATGTCAGCCAAAATCGACCTTTACGTAGACCAACATCAACAGCAATTCCTTGAGGAATTGTGCGAGTTTTTGCGGATTCCCAGCATTAGCACGCTGCCAGAGCATGACGGCGACGTGAAGCGGGCGGCGGAGTTTACCGCGGCCAGCTTGCGTGCGGCGGGTCTGGAAAATGTTGAGGTGATTGCGACGGCCAAGCACCCGCTGGTCTACGGCGATTGGATGCATGCGCCTGGTAAGCCTACGGTGCTTTGCTATGGCCACTATGATGTGCAGCCTCCCGATCCGCTCGAGTTGTGGGAGACGCCGCCGTTTGAGCCTACATTGCGAAACGGGAACATTTATGCCCGCGGGTCCGCTGATGACAAGGGACAGATGTACATGCACGTGAAGGCCGTGGAGGCGTTGCGGGCGGTGAATGGTAAGTTGCCGATCAACGTGAAGTTTTTGGTTGAGGGTGAGGAAGAGGTTGGCGGAGCTTCGGTTGCGAAGTACGTTGAAGAGAATCCTGGGAAGTTGAAGGCCGACGTAGCGCTGGTTTCCGATACACATCTTTACGCGGAAGGGCTTCCCACTTTATGCATTGGGCTTCGTGGTTTGGTTTACATGGAAATTGAAGCCACGGGGCCGATGCGCGATTTGCATTCGGGCTTGTACGGGGGTGCCGCGCCAAATGCGGTTTTTGGTTTGGTGGAGTTGCTGTCGAAGCTTAAAGACGCGAATGGCAAGATTCTTGTACCCGGTGTGTATGACGATGTTGAGGCTCCGGATTCAGCGGAGCTCGATAGCTGGAGGAGGCTCCCGTTTACGGAAGAAGAGTTCCTGGCGAAGGAAGTTGGATCGACACAGTTGACGGGCGAACCGGGCTTCTCTGTGATGGAGCGCACGTGGGCGCGGCCTACGCTGGAGGTTCATGGCATCGCGGGTGGATTTGTGGGGGCGGGTGCGAAGACTGTGATTCCGGCCAAAGCAACGGCGAAGGTAAGCATGCGGCTTGTGCCGAATCAGATCCCGGAAAAGGTGGTGGCGGCGTTCAAGGCATTTGTGGCACTCGTGACTCCGGCGGGCATTCAAATTGAAGTACGGGTGTTGAGCGCGGGTCCGGCTATTTCGGTGAATCCGAACCACAAAGCGATTGCTGTTGCCGCCGAGGCGTTCGCGGATGTGATGGGCAAGCCAACGGTGTTGACGCGAGGCGGCGGATCGATACCGATTGTTGGGGATTTCGCGAAGCATCTGGGAATTCCGACAGTGCTGATGGGTTTTGGGTTACCGGATGACGGGCTGCATTCGCCGAACGAGAAGTACAAGTTGGCAAACTATTACACCGGAATAAAGACCGTCGCGCACTTTTTTGAACTCTATGGGCGGTAGCACGCAGGGGGACAAACCTCCGGAATCCTCCGAGCAATCTGGCGCGACGAATAAGATCGCCCGTGCCGCGGGAGCCGCGTCGATAGCTGTTTTCGCGAGCCGGATTTCGGGTTTGGCGCGGGAGATTATTTTAACCCGGCGGTTTGGCGCAAGCATGGAGTACGAAGCCTATTTACAGGGATTTCGCATTCCAAATTTAACACGCGATTTGTTTGCCGAGGGGGCGCTATCCTCCGCGTTTGTCCCAGTGTTCGTGGAGTACCTGACGACGAAGAGCAAGGAAGAGGCGGCGCGGTTGGCGAATTTGGTGGCCACGGGAATCATGCTGATTGTCGGGGCTGTTTGTTTGTTGATGATGTTAGGCGCGCCGGCTTTGATGGATGCTTCGGCTTCGGGCTTTCATAATGTGCCCGGCAAATTTGAAACGGCGGTGCATTTAGCGCGGATCATGAGCCCATTCCTGCTGCTAGTCGCTTTGGCCGCGCAGGCTATGGGAATTTTGAATTCCTTAAACATTTATGCATTGCCGGCTTTTTCATCGACGTTGTTCAACGTGGGGTCGGTTGCGACGGGGCTGTTCCTAGGTTTCGTGGCGAATGATTTTCTTGGCATCTCGCATATTGAGGGAATCGCTTGGGGCGTGGTGATTGGCGGGGCGATGCAGTTGTTGGTTCAAGTTCCCAGCTTGATGAAGCATGGTTTCGTCTTCAAGCCGGTCTTCGACTGGTCGAATCCGGGGTTGAGGCGGATTCTGAAAACAATGGGGCCGGCGATCATCGGGAATGCGGCGGTGCAAATCAATGTGTTTGTGAATAGCAATTTTGCTTCGCAAATTGTGGATGCCCAGCGTGGCGCCAATGGGGCGATGAGTTGGTTGAATTGTTCTTTCCGGTTTATGCAATTGCCTTTGGGAGTGTTCGGCGTAGCGATTGCCAGCGCAACCTTACCCGCTATTTCGAGGGCAGCGAGCGTGGGGGACATGATGGCGTTTCGCCGCACTTTGGGCCGCTCGCTTGGAATGGTGTTGCTGTTGACCGTGCCGTCATCGGTCGGCTTGGCGATACTGGGGCAATCGGTTGTCGGGGCTATCTATGAAGGGGGGAAGTTTAATCACTACGATACCGAGCAGACGGCTTATGCATTGAGTTTCTTTTCCATTGGCCTGGCTGCCTATTCGTGTTTAAAGGTTCTGACCCCAGCGTTCTATGCGCTTAAGGATTCGCGCACGCCGATGCTGATCAGTGTTGCTTCGGTAGTGGTTAATTACGCAATTGCTTCGCAGATGACGAAACATTTTGGCCATGCGGGTTTGGCGCTATCTACCTCGGGCGTGGCATTGACGGGCGCCGTGGCGCAATATTGGATTTTACGGGGCCGGTTGGGAGTGATTGGAGGGACCGAACTGCTCTCCACGACCACAAAAGTGGCGATTGCTTCCGCAGCCATGGCGGTGATCATATGGCTATCCAACGCGGGATTGGGGCGGCTTGCGATGCCTGGCAAAACACTTTACTGGGCGAATATTTTGCTGACGATTCCGGTGGGCGCAATGGCCTACTATTGGGTGTGCAAGGCACTGCGAGTGGCGGAGCTTGAAACGGCTACTCGCGCATTAATGGGGCCGCTGAACCGCCTACGTGCTAAAATTAGCTAATACAATGACATCCGAGTTATCGCTGGTACTCCAAGTCCAAAAGATGGACCTCAGAATCGCTGAGCTTGAGAAGGAAATCGCAAGCCTGCCTCTGGAGCTCGCGAGGATCGAGAAGACGCTGGATTCCCACAAGCGGCGAATTGAGGCGGATAAATCCGGTTTAACGGCCAATGTCCGGGATCGCAAGAAACTTGAAGGAGACATTCAGACTCATCAAGCGAAGATCACCAAACTAAAAGATCAGATCATGCAGGCGAAGACCAACGAACAACTGCGCGCCTTTCAGCATGAGATTGAATTCGCTGAAGGTGAGATCGTCAAGTGCGAAGAACGGACGATTGAGCTTTTGTCTTCAGCCGAGCCTTTGGAAGCAGCAGTTAAGAAGGCAGAGGCCGCTTTCGCTGAGGAGAAGAAGCAGGTGGATGCCCAGAAGGATCGCACCGAGGCTCGAACGACTGAGAGCAAAGGGTTCCTGCTTGTCGCGGCGGAAGAGCGCAAGAAGGCAATGGCGGCATTGACGCCCCAATTAGTTTCGATGTATGAACGCTTGCGCAAGAAGCACAAGAACGGTTTGGTGATTAGTGAAGTTCCCGAAGGGCGTTGCATGGGTTGCCAGATGATGCTTCGTCTGCAATACTTCCAACAGTTGCGGCAAGCAACCACGGTGTTGTGCTGCGAGAGTTGCAGCCGGATGCTCTTCTACAATCCTCCCAAGGATGTGGCGCCCTGAAGCGCCTGTTTAGGCCCAGTAGCTCCAGCCCATTCGTCCCAGTTAGACAGAATTCACAAGTTAAGACTTTGTAACTTGACTTGTAGGCGGTATCATTCTTGTAACAAATTTTGTCTGGTTGAGGGACCAAACATGAACATAAGCACTTTCCGAGCGTCGGCGTTTGCCGTCGCCTTCTATGCATTCACAGGGGCAAACTTGCTTGGGCAAGTTGGGGCTCGACTTGAGGGCCAGGTTGAGGACCAGTCAGGCGCGGTTGTGGTTGGCGCCAAAGTCACTGCCGTGAACACCAAGACCCAAACACAGCACGAGGTTGTGACGGGCGCCGATGGGCGTTATGTCTTTCCGGTGATTCAATCGGGTATCTACACGCTAAGTGCTGAAGCGGCAGGTTTCCGTAAAGGCGTACTCGCCAATTTGGAAATTGGAATTGCGGCGGTATCCTCGTTCACCATTAAGTTGGAGATCGGAACCACCGCCGAAAGCGTGGTGGTTGAAGCCAACACGGTGAGCGTTCAAACCGCGCAATCGCAAATTTCCCGTGCGGTAAACATGAAGGACATCGATACACTGCCATCGTTGGGTCGCACGCCGATTATTCTGGCGGCTTATCAGCCTGGTGTGTCGACTGACGCCGGCGACGCAACGTTTTCGCGCATCAACGGGGCGCGGCAGGGAAGCAACAACGCGCGGCTTGACGGCATCGACGTAAACGATTCGGTGGTGCCGCGTTTGGGTCTTTCACTCACCGCCAACAATACGGACACGATTGGCGAGTTTCGCATCATCCTTCAGGGCGGAAGCGCGGAATATGGCCGCAATGCGGGCGGGCAAGTGGAACTTGTGACCCGTGGCGGAAGCAACGCCTTTCACGGCAACGGCTTCGAGTACTTGCGCAATACAGCGTTGAATGCCAATCAGTTTTTCAGTAACCAATCGGGTACGCTCCGGCCGAAGTTCATTCAGAACATATTTGGCGGTTCGATTAGCGGTCCGATCCTGAAGAACCGCACGTTCTTCTTCGGCAATATTCAACGACGGGATACCAAGCAGGAGACAGTTCGCAACCGAACCGTGCTGACGCCCGAAGCGAAGGCGGGACTATTCCGCTGGGCGGGAACTGGTGGGACACAGTCCTTTGATATCGCCGCCAACGATCCATTAAAGCGTGGTGTGGATCCGACCGTGAAGAAGCTTTTCGATTTGTTGCCTGCGCCGAACAATAACGATTTGGGCGATGGATTGAACACGGCCGGATTCCGGTTCAACAACCCTAGTGGCAGTTTTGAGGATCAGTTCACCATCAAGGGTGATCACAACGTGACTAGCGCGCATCGCGTCTTTTTGCGTTGGAGCTGGCAGCGGAATAGCTCTATTGATGCTTTGAACACCGCGGATGCGCCCTATCCTGGCGGCATTCAAGGAACGCAGGGCGGACATCGCTGGGGCTATGGAATCGGGTCTGATTGGAATCTGACTCCGACGCTAGTGAACGAATTCCGCATTGGGCACCAGAGCGCCAGCACGGCGTTCAACCGTCCCGGACGGATTGCCGGGCCGCAGATCCTCCCCAATTTGTACACGAATCCGATTTTGCCGAATTTCGCGCAAGGCCGGAATTCACCGGTGTTGGATATGAGCGATTCGATCACCAAGATCTGGGGCAAGCATGCTTTTAAGGCAGGCTTTTCCTATCGGCACACGCTGCAATATGGATACAACGACGCCGGAATTTATCCGAACGTATCGCTGGGGACAGGGAACGGCAACCTGGCGCCGTCGGCTTTTGGTCCTCAAGTTGGCGTGCTAGGGTTGACGACCGCTTTGC
>JANXXI010000288.1 GCA_025350695.1 Acidobacteriota bacterium | reverse complement strand
GCCGGACATTGATTTTGGCGATTTGAAAATAGCCGCCATCGACGGGCGCTTCGAGTCGATTACGCCGGAACCAGGAAGCGATGTAGGCGGCTGCGGCATCGAGCCCCTTCGAAGGCGTACGGCGTCCCTCAAGCGCATCGGACGCAAGGAAGGAAACGTGCGCCGCCAGCGCCTCTGGCTTCACTTGAGGAGCGCGCCACTGGCCTACTGCTAGCGAACCGCAAAGGAGTATAACTAGGAAACATTTCATGAATTGCTTCCATTGTATTCGTATTCAGACAGCGTGGCTCCATTTTGCGCGCCTATATAATAGTTACTATCCATGACCCCACGCGTGCCCTTGGATGTTGAGTTATCCGCTATCGTGAACCGCTCCCGCGAGTCTTACGCACGCCGCATCGCCGGGGGCCGCAGGGGCTCCCGCATGGTGGAATGCCGTCGTCATCACAGCCTCATCCGCCCGCCAAGCGGAACGCTATCAATGGGAAATTCAACGTCGCAAAGAGCTTGGCAAAATCCCCACCGGCGTTGAATACATGGTCATTCCCGATTGGCGCGACCTGCGCATCGGCACCGGTGGCGCCACCATTCAGGCAATGCAAGCGCTGATTCGCCGCACTTTTTTCCGCTTGAAATCACGGACGCAGAGCTCCAGTGCGAGGGTCAACCATGGGAGGCGAATTGAGAAGTTCGGGACTGCACCAGCAACACCGATTCTGGTTGCGCCATAGGTCTCTGGCTATAACTCCGCGACGTTCTTCGTTGCACTCCATGTGGCGCGCTTCCCGGTCTTGATGGATATGTTGGCGAGTTGTGTCACAAGGCAAGCCTGGAAACCAAGCACCATCGGCGCGGTGGGGCGCTTGCGCGTGCGGATGCAATCGAGGAAGTTTTGCACGTGCAGGTCTGTTGCATAGCCGAAGCCTTTCTCGGACTTCTTCTGCAGCGCCACATTGTCTTCGTCGCCTTCATTGAAAACCTTCAACTCTTCGCGCCCGATGTCCATGCGCGCCTTGTCACCGTCTAACTGATTCAGTTGATCGTTCTTCGATTTGTATTTCATCGCGGCGTAGTTGATGCTGAACACGCCAATGAAATCCTCCGGGTATTGCGCCGTCACCACCACGGATTCCGGAGTGTCGAACTCCGGCTTGTGCGGCTTACCGGCTGCGGCCGTAACCGCCAGCGGGTAGCTTGCGCTCATCAATAAGTGGATGCCATCGAAGACGTGCGCGCCTTGGTCGGCAACGATGCCTCCGGCAAAATCCGCATAGTGCCTCCAGCGACGGAAGATGTCGGGATCAAGTGTGCGTTTCGGCATGGGGCCGAGCCATTCGTCCCAATCGAGGTGGCCGTCCAACTTAGTCGCCTTCGATCCGGTGATGTAGTTATTCAGCCACCAGGAACGCACCATGCGTACGTTACCGAGGCGTCCGCTTCGGACGATGTCGCGCCCAGCAAGATACAAGTCGTAACTGCGGCGCTGCATCCCCACTTGCACAATCTGCTTCGTAAGCCTTTCGGCCGCGACTAAGTCGACGCCTTGTTGTGGTGTTTGGCAAAGCGGCTTTTCCACATAGACGTCCTTGCCGGCGGCGAGCGCATCGAGCACCATGCGGTGATGCCAATGTTCGGGAGTGGCAATAAGGACGGCTTGGATAGATTTGTCGTCAAGCAGGGCGCGGTGGTTGCGGTATGGCTTTGGCGCGAAGCCCTGGATGGCCTTTGCATTCGACTGCGCTCGTTCCAGATTCGGCTCAAAGACATCGGCGATGGCGTTTACTTTAAGCGCTGCGTCTTTCTGGAAAACAGACATGACGAACGTGCCGCGTCCACCAGCGCCGATCACACCGAGGGAGATCTGGCCGGAAGGGGGGGCGGCGTAGACTACGGTGCTTGAGAGTAGAAAGGTCCGGCGGTTCATTTGTTACTACGATAGCGAAATGGCCTCGTGCTTGGGCAACGGCGAATTTGCGATGATTAACACTTATGGCCAAACAGGGATCTGCCAAAGATTACATCAAAGACACCGACTACAGCGGAGGCATTCCAACGCGTGTCCTGGGCCGCACCGGCGAGCGCGTTTCCATCCTCTGCCTTGGAGGTTGGCACATCGGCGCAGTCAAACCGGAAAAGGAAGCGTTCCGAATCATGCATGCGGCGATCGACGAAGGGCTGACCTTCTTCGACAACGCCTGGGATTATCACGATGGGTATTCCGAAGAAGTGATGGGCAAGGGTCTCGCCATGGACGGCCTTCGCAAGAAGGTTTTCCTGATGACAAAGAACTGCGAGCGCGATTACGCCGGCTCCATGAAGAACCTGGAAGATTCGTTGCGCCGCTTAAAGACCGATTGCATCGACCTGTGGCAGTTTCACGAATGCAACTATGATAACGACCCCGACTGGATCTTCGACAAGGGCGGCATGAAGGCGGCGCTGGAGGCGAAGAAGGCCGGCAAGATTCGCTTCATAGGCTTCACCGGCCACAAGGATCCGCGCATTCACATGGCCATGCTGGCGAAGTACAAGAAGTGGGACACGGCGCAAATGCCTATCAACGTTGGCGACGCGGTGTTCCGCAGTTTTCAGAACGAAGTGGTTCCTGAGTGCCACGCGCACAACGTTGGCGTGATCGGGATGAAGGGTTTGGGCGGCGGTTATCCGAAAGCCTTATTCCCTGAAACAATGAAAGTGACTGCGGCCGAATGCTATCACTATTGCCTTAGCCTGCCGATCACGAGCCAGGTCAGCGGAATTCTCTCCATGAAACAGCTTAAGGAGAATCTGGCCGTAGCGCGCATGAAACCGATGGGGAAGAAGGAACGTGAGGCATTCGTCGAGCGCGTTCGCGAACACTGCACCGATGGCCGCTACGAAACGTTTAAGTCAACCCAGGTGCACGATGGACCGCATCATCGCAAGCAACACGGCTTCGCTGTGGCTTGAGTTTCATAAAACTTTGCACACATAATGTGGATATGCTTCGGTCGGTCCTCTTAACAATGCTTGGCGCCGGGGCGCTGCTTGCGCAGACCTCCACTTCCTCTATCTCTGGCTCCGTCACGGATTCAAGCGGAGCACTGGTCGCCGGGGCAACCGTCATCGCGGATAACGAGGCCACAGGTTCTTCGAACCATCAAGTGACCACATCCGCCGGCCTTTACGGCTTCTCGGCTTTGCCGGTTGGCACTTACACGATTACCGCGGAAATGGCCGGCTTTAAGAAAGTCAAGCGTAGCAAGATAGGACTTACCGTGAGCACTCCACTTACGGTTGATCTACATCTGGAAATCGGTGAAGTGAATGAAACCGTGACGGTGACGAGCCAGGCTGACGTGGTTGAAACCGCTAACGCCACACTGGGCAACGTTGTTGCGCAAAAAGCGATTGTCGACCTCCCGTTGAACGGTCGCAATCCGCTGACGTTACTTGGCCTGGAACCAGGAGTTATGCAGCGCTCCAATGGCGGCGCAGGTACTGGCGTGCACGTGAATGGTTCGCGCGATATGGCGCATAACGTTACGATCGACGGCATCGACGCCAATGAGTCTTCCGTTAATAACCCGACTAACAATGTTTACCGGCTAACTCCCGACAATGTGGAAGAGTACAAAGTTACAACTTCCAACGCAACGGCCGAAGAGGGGCGCAACTCGGGCGCCTCGGTATCTGTTGCAACCCGCAGCGGGACGAATCAGTTTCACGGCACGCTGTTCCACTTCTTACGCAACACGGCGCTGAACGCCAATGAATTTTTCTCAAACGCGCTCGACACGCCCAAGCCGGATATCAAGTTGAACCAGTACGGCGTTTCCATCGGCGGGCCGCTGAAGAGGAACAAGACGTTCTTCTATTTCAGTTATCAAGGGCAACAGATTAATATCTCCCAGCCGGTGGATCAAGTGTACGGCAGCGTCCCCACCATTTATACCGACTCTGCGCGCAAAGGCATCTACCGCTACTTCATTGCCAACCCAGCGCGGCCTTTGGTGATCGATGGTGAAACATTAACACGCAATTCGCCTCGCATGGTTGACCCTCGCACTGGAGCTCTGCGTCCGGAAGTTCGGGACTGCACGAGCAACACCGATTCTGGTTGCGTTGCGACATTCAACTTCGCCGCGAACGACCCTTTGAAGCGTGGCGTCGATCCAGTAATCGGCAAGTTGATGAACAACATTCCGCTTCCCAACGCGTTCAATACTGGCGACGGTTTTAACACCGCCACTTACTTGTGGAACCCGCCCTATAAAGTGCGGGGACCTAGTTACTCCGGCCGCATCGATCATAAAATCAACGATTCGCACAACCTCTTTGGCCGATGGCTGCAAAGCGGCAACAACACGCTTGGAGGCGACCCGAACAACAGCCGCCCGCAGCTTTACCCCACTACGACTCCGCTAGGCGAGGTCTACCGCACCAGCATGAGTTTGGCTCTGGGACTACGCAGCATCATCTCCCCACGGATCACCAATGAACTGACTATGGGCTTCTCCCGCTTCGGCGCACTGTTCACGCAAGGCGAGGCCAATCCCGATTTCCCTAACATTGCCTCGTATGCCCGCGGTTCGGGAACCGCCTTCAACTTATTGGATCCTGGCGTCCTAAACACGCCGCGTACTTTTCGTGTAGTCACGACGCCGCAGATTTTGGACAACGTCAGTTACTTGAACGGCAAGCATTTCTTCAAGACGGGTTTCAATTTCCGTTTCTACCGTCATAACGATCAACGCGGCCAGCCCGGCGGCATCAATGTAACTCCACTCACCAGTTTTTCCACCACAGTTCGTCCGCCTGTGGGCTTCAATACGCCGTCCCTTGCTGGAACAAGCGTCACGGGTATCAATGCCACGGATAATACGCGGTTGCTGAACGTGATCAACGACGTAATGGGTATCCCCGCGCGACTGTCACAGACTTTCCTGGGAGACCTGAATTCCGATACATTTCTACCCTTCAAAACGAAGGAAGGGGTGACGCTGTGGAACATGGGCCATCGTCTGAAGCAGTACAACTTCTTTGCCCAGGACGAATATCGCATCCGCAAAAACCTGACGCTGAACGTTGGTCTGCGCTGGGAATTGAACCCACCGCCGACCGAATCCCACGACCGGGTGTATGTACCGGATCGTGCCGTCGATGGCTCGCAAGGCCTAGTTACGTTCGTCAAAGCAGACCGATGGACGAACAACATGAACTGGGGGGCAGTGGGCCCCCGCTTGGCGATCGTTTGGAGCCCTCGGCAGGACTTCGTTATTCGCTCCGGTTACTCCATGGCGTTCGATACGCTCTCATCTTTCCAAGTAACAGCGGTGTCGGGCAAAGTGCCGGGCTTAACGACGCAGTGCATAGCTACGGTTGGAGGAGCGACGACGCCGGGTTGCGGAACAGCTCCGGATCTGCGAATTGGAGCGGGCTTCCCAGACGAACTAACACCACCCACGGTGAAACCATCCTCCTTCCTGAAGGCTACACCTCAGTTACTCACTAATTCGCCGACACTTACAGTGTTCGACCCAAACCTAAAGATTCCCACCGTGCACCAGTGGAATTTCAACATACAAAAAATGGTGCGCGGCGGCTTTGTGGCGCAAGTTGGATACGTAGGGCGGCGCGGCACGCGGCTCTACCGCGGATATGACGTGAACCAGATCAATGCGGATCCGATTCTACCTTCCTTCCTGGCTCTGCAAGGTAACTTCAACGCAGGGTGCCAGCCCGATGGTGCGCTTTGCCCGACGGGCGTGATGGCTCAGTCCGTACCGCTTTTGCGGCAGGGAATCGTTAACGCGGCGTTCGTTAATTCCACTGCATCGCTAACGGACTTGCGGCAGAACGCGGCGGGCAACATGGCCGGCCGGATTGAACAAACCACGCTGGCGGCGAAGCTTCGGCCCAATCAACAATTCAGCACCATCACTTACATTGATTCGGGCGGCGATTCCTACTTCCATTCGCTGCAAGCCACGTTACGCAAGCGCTTCAGCAAAGGGTTGATGACCAACTTGTCTTACACGTTTGGTAAGTCAATTGACAATCAATCGGTCGATCCGGTTGCGGCCAGCTCTGGTGGCGGGCTCTCCAATACTAACTCACGGACCCCGGTTGACACTCGCAACTGGCGGCTGGAACGCGCTCGCAGCGATTTCGACCGCACTCACGTTGCTAACGCCAGTTTCATTTTCGATCTGCCGGTGGGACAAGGCAAGGCGCTTTTCGGCAATGCTCCACGAGCGGTGAATCACGTGATCGGCGGCTGGAGTGTGAATGGCCTTGCATCGATCACAACGGGCGAGCCGTTCAGCGTTCGGTCTGGCGTCCGCACCGCAAATTTCTCGCACGATTCGCGCGTGGATTTCGTGGGTGGAGTGCAACCTCAGGTTGTGTTGGTGGAGAAGTCCAACGTGGCCGGGCCGGTGGTGTTCGCCAATTCCAGCGGCTTCAGGTTGCCCGCTCCTGGAGAAAACGGGTCGGGACGGAACATTTTTAATTCACCGGGATATTTCAACCTGGATATGAGCGTAGCCAAGAAGTTCAAGCTGAGTGAAAAGGTCTCATTGCAATTTCGAGCTGAGGCATTCAACTTCTTGAACCACCCCAACTTCGACAATCCTCGTGACGCCAATGTGGGGAGTAATCTGTACACATCGGCAGCATTCGGGCAGACGTGTTGCGCCACGGTCTCGACCGCCAGCGCAAGGGCAATTATTCAGACGGGTGAATCGGCGAGAGTGGTGCATCTGGCTTTGAAGCTTCTTTTTTGACGCAAGGGCGCCGCACAAGGTGGCTTACTCTTTTCGAATGTAAGCGACAGAGGGGCTATCTTAGCTTCAACTGAATCGCCGCCGCCGAGCGGTTTGTCTGCTGTAGCAGACTGACGACGCTGATCCCCGACCAACGCCGACCTTTCAGTTATTCCACTTTACAACCCCGCCTGAACGCTGAATAACAACAACTCGTACCGATACGAGATCGCTCTCCTTGTGGGAAAGCGATTTTGGTTTGAAGAGTAGTCCGGGCCCGGATTCGCTCTCTGGATATAAGCTACTACGGGGAGGTGTTTAAGGTTTATTTTAGCGCGAGGCGAAGTGGTTGAAGGTATGGGAGATATAGTTGGGCGATTGGCGGTGACGAGCATTCCGTAGGGGCCAATATCTCCAGCTGAGGCACAGTTAGAACTCAAGTTTTAAGCCAACCTGCATCACCCTTGGGCCCCCGCGTCCACGATCTACAACCGACGTAATCAGCCCTCCCCCAAGTCCGTTAAACAGTTTGTCCGGAAGTTGAAAATTGGGATGGTTGAGGATATTGAACAGCTCATAGCGCAGTTGCACTCGCTTCCCCTCCGCGAGGCGAAAGTTCTTCAGGAGCGCCATATTCACGAACTGTTGTGAAGGGCCGTCCAAAATGTTACGCCCAGAGTTACCAAAATTGAAAGGCGAAAAACCAAAGGCGCTGGTTTCACAAACAGTGCGGGAAGCGCACCTCGGTACTGGCTCGAAGTCCCGCAATTTGAACCAAGGATAATCCACACCCCGGCGTCCGCTCCCTGCAACGTCCTCCTGAATTCCGGAACCGATACGATTTGGCCTAGGCGATTCGCCCAAGCTTGTATCGACGTTCGTCGATGTTGGCGTGAACGCTTGGCCCGTGTAATAAGTAGCGCTGCCCGACATCTGCCAGCCGCCCACCAGCGCGTTGGACCACCCTCGGGCCTGGGAAAGAAATTTCCTTCCCTGGCCGAACGGGACCGACATGGAAAATATTGCCGTAACCACTTGGCGACGGTCGAAATCCGACCGGGCTCTTTCTGATTTCAGGTCCCGCGCATTTTGCGCACCCGTGAATCCGCCTGTGGAAACCCCGCTTAATTGCGAAGCATCGTCAACCGATTTGCTGAAGGAATAGTTGAAGCGGACAATAGATCCGCGCGATTGCCGGCGAAGGGAAAACTGTCCAGCGTTGTAGCTTGAATTCGCTCCAAAAGAATAATAGTTAACCGTATTAAAGCCGGCGATAGGACGCGGAAATGCGACGTTCGCCTGGTAGGCCGCCAGGGTGCGCACTGGCTGATTGATGTCGTATTGCCGCCCTAAGTGTGTGCCTTTTGAGCCAACATAACCCACCTCAACCGCCCAACCCGGCGCCAGTTCCCGCTCCATTGTAAGGTTATAACTTTGCAGGTCGCCCAGCTTCGGGCGTGGATCGTAGCCGTTCGAATTCGTGGTGTTGCCCTCAGTCGCCTTGCCCTCCGGGAAGGGATTGGAAAGAGTAACTATGGTTGGATCTGCCGCCACGCGAGTGAATGTCTGGTTCACGGAAAAAGGAAAGCCCGTCATCAACGATGTCCGGATAGGATTCAGCAAATGGCCAGTGAAGAATATGCCGTACCCGCCGCGAAGCACGGTTGTCCGGTTATGGCGGCTAGGCAATCGCCAGGCAAACCCCAGTCGTGGAGCAAGGTTCACCCAGTCCGGATACACCAAGGATCTGGGACGTCCAATTTCTTCAGCAAAAAGCACCTTGTCCCGCAGGTTGTACTTCGCCAACCTTTCCTCCAGGCCCGGTAAATTCGCCTTGCTTGCAATGATGATCTTGCCTAGCCCCGCGTCAAAGTTAGATGCGCGGTCATACTTGTCCACGGGCGGCAGATCAAGCTCGTAGCGCATTCCCAGGTTTAGGGTCAGCGAACGGGTAACCTTGAAATCATCCGTAAAATAGGAGCCGACACTGACGCTTCTAAGGTAGTTCCGCGTGGGTTCCGCATTGCGGGTAGCCGTCTGCAGCATGCCAAGCAGAAGGTCGCCAACGGAATGATTCGTCCAGTTTCGTTGAAAGGCAAAGGTGCCTCTTGCGTTGTCGTTGTAGGGTTGATTGAAGCGGGCCCGCTCCAGATCTGCTCCCCACTTCAAGGTATGTTTTCCCGTGATCCAGGTCCATTTAGCGCTGGTCTGCAACACCGTTACCGCATAGTGCTGTGGTTGGGCGGCCGCCGAGCCGATAGGCAGATAATCCTGCACCGTGAAGCGCGGAAATCCGCGAAGCAAAGGATCATTTGTCACCCCTTCGATTCCTAGTTGCCCGGCAATGTCCTGCCCTTGAAACTTCTCTCCTTCCTTGGTAGCGCTTCCGTTGAAGCCGCCGCGCAATTCCATGATTAGAGTTGGGGTGAACATGTGTTGAAAATCGGCGCCCATCAACTGCCGGGGGTCTCTGACTAAAGTTGGCCAAAGGCCGAGTCCGCTGCCGGCAAAAGGCGTGGTGTTGTTAGCTATTCTCCACTGCCATCGGTAGGCCACCGTGTCCTTTTGCGAAAAACGGTGATCCACCTTCACCATATAGCTGTCGAAGGTATCGAAATCCCTTGCCGTCGCAATGAAGTTATTGAATGGATCGGCGCGGTTGGGGAGAGGATAATAGGCCATCAGTTTTTGGGCGATCGGGTCAAAACGGCTGGCCGGAATCCGATTTCCGGGAAAACAAGCGGCCGCACCCGTTGCCGAACAGGTTCCTGTGGCCAAGGGATCTTTTAGATAGAGCACGGCGCCGGTAATTGGAACAACAGATCGCGAAAAATCGCCGCCGCGTTGCGCCAAGGTCGGCACGTTTCCAATGCTACTTTCCCCCAATACCTCGCGAAGGCTTTCCCAACTCACCATGAAAAAGGTTCTGTCGCGACGAAGGGGACCATGCAGGGTTGCGCCAAACTGGTTGCGGCGCAATGGTAGTTTTTTTTCGTCGAAGAAAGCCCGCGCGTCAAAAATATCGTTTCGCAAAAATTCGAACAGATCGCCGTGAAAACGATTCGTGCCAGAACGGATGACCATGTTCATCACCCCGCCCGCCATTCGTCCATGCTCCGCGGAAAATCCTGAAACCTCCATCTTGAATTCTTGCATGGCGCTCAAGTTAGGCCGCACTTGCGAGGCCGCCCCGCGCGGGTTTCTGCTATCAAAGCCATCCACCGAATAGTTAGTCGAATCCGCTCGCGCCCCGTTAATGTTCAAACCAGAACCTTGGCCCCCTTGTGCCATCGGAACGACGCCCGCAACCATGAAAGCTAGATCGGTGAAGTCGCGGCCGTCCAGGGGAATTTCGTTGATCTGTTGGTTGCTGATCACATCGCCCTTGACCGCTCCCGACTCTGTGTTGATCAGCGATGCCTCCGTGGTGACGCTCACGGACTCGCTTACGAGGCCAACCCGTAGGCCCACATCGAGGCGCAGAACCTGGCCAAGCTCAAGAGAAATGCCCAGGACTTTGTGCGTTTGGAAGGCGGCTCTTTCAACCTCTAAATCGTAGTTTCCGGGGGCCAGGCTTGCCACCGTGTAGGATCCTTCGGCGTTTGTTTCCAGTTCGCGAAGTGCGTTAGTGTCCACGTTCCGAATGCGGACCCTGGCCCCTGGGACAACTGCGCCACCTGGATCGCTGACCTCTCCGGTAATCGTCGACGTGCCCTGACCCCAAACAGAAAGTCCAAGCACGATGACCAATTCGAACATCCGACGGATTTTCATGGAGGCAATTCCTCCGCCCAGTATATGCAATTTTGGCGACATTGAATTGTGCCTGTTTCATCCGCGGCCTTCTGGCAAGACATGTTGCGCGACCGTTTCGACCGCCAGCGCAAGGGCAATTAGTAGGACCGGTGAATCGGCGAGAGGGGTGCAATGGGCCTTGAAGCTTCTTTTTTGACGTAAGGGCGCCGCACACGGTGGCTTACTTTCTTCGAACGCCTGCGACAGAGGGGCTGTCTTAACGTCAAATGAATCGCCGCCGCCGAGCGCTTATCTGCTTTAGCAGACTGACGACGCTGATGCCCCGACCAACGCCGACCTTTCAGGCATTCCACTTCGACACCCCCCCTGAACGCTGAATAACAACAACGCACCGATACGAGATCGCTCTCTTTGTGGGAAAGCGATTTTAGTTTGAAGAGTAGTCCGGGCCCCGATTCGCTCTCTGGTTATAAGAGATAGAGTTTAGCAATCGGTGGGGACGAGGATTTTCGGGGATGCGAAGCGGCCATAGTCCGGACCATCTTCGCCGGTTAGGACCTCCGTGGCAACGACAACCCTCTCGCGAATCTGTGCCAGTGCGAGGAGCTTAGGATCGACCTTATAACCATTGAGCGCATCGGAATCAGGAAAGCGAACGACGTGCACTTCCCGAAGGGTGTCACGGTTCGGGTCCGAGTCCACTGTGACATTCCTCTCAATCGTAGCGCCGTGGTTCGCCATGATTGCCGCCGCGAGGCTTTCATAGGCGCGATACTCCACAAGGAACTCTTTTCGTACCGTTAGTATTACAACCAGAATAATGTCCATCAGCTTAGCTGAAATGTCGGCATTCGACTTGATATTTCCAACTGGCTGAGGATCGCCGATTTCTGCGAGCGCTTGAGCCATGGATTCGCCGGCACATTCAGAAATGCTTCTGGTTAAGATGGCACAAACCAGCGGGACGGCGGACGCGCTTGCGTAGTTTGGGTATAAAAGGTCATGCTCTTGGCGTGGCGACGAGTCGTCGCGGCGCTTGGAATGTGGCCAAGCAACCGGAACTGCATAAAGCGCTGAACAATGCCGTTCCGCGAAGTTATGGCTTCCTACCGCCATCCAATCTTGCGGCAGAATCGTAAACCGCTGGGCTCAACCGCCGGATGCGGGAAAACCGCACGTCCGGTTGGTGTGGGAGGGTGACTCGACCTGATTGTTGCGCGGCCCCACGATTTGGCATTTCGGCGATAGAATGGAGTCGTGCTGCGGCGTTCCTTACTACTAACTCCTTTCCTCGCTCGGAGCGCTGCCGCGCCTGTTGACGATGCCATTCGCTATGCCGAGGAGCACAACTCCACTGGCCTGGTCGTGATCCACAAAGGGCGCATCGTAACCGAGAACTACTGGAAAGGGTGGACCCGCGACAGCTCTGGTCCGATCTATTCAGCCAGCAAGAGCATCACATCAACTTTGATCGGCATGGCCATTGAGGACGGTAAAATTCGCGGAGTGGATCAATCGATGGCTGACTTCGTTTCCACCTGGAAAGGCACCCCCAAGCAGGCCATCACGATTCGCCATGCGCTGAGTATGACTAGCGGAATTAAAGTGGGAGGCGATGCCGCCGCCGCTGGGGTCGATCAATTTACGCAGACCGCCGCCCTGCCAATGGAACATGAACCGGGATCGCATTGGGCATACAACACGCCGGTGTATCGCATGCTATTACGGGTTCTTGAAAAAGCCACGGGCGAGCCGCTGGCCGCCTATACGAAGCGAAAACTAACGGGGCCGCTGGGCATGGAGCACGGTGGTTGGGACGGCCTCCCCGCAGGCGACGAGACAAGTTACACCTGGTTCCGCTGCACCGTGCGCGACATGGCTCGCTTTGGAGAGCTGGTCTTGGGCCGCGGCGAGTTTCAAGGTAAGCGGCTGGTCAGCGCGAAGTGGTTGGCTGAGGCGCAAAAAAGTTCGCAGCAGTTGAACCCAGCCTACGGGTATTTGTGGTGGCTCAACGGGCAGAAGGCTTTCCAGACGCCGGCTGGGCGACTGCAGCAGGGCATGCTTTGGCCCGATAGTCCCCGCGATGCGGTGGGCGCTTTGGGAGCGCTGGATAAGAAGATTTATGTTGTGCCGAGTCTTGGATTGGTGGTGGCGCGACATGGTGGAGCGGCCGGGGTTCAGCGGGTGTTGGGGCCCAATCAGGGGTTCGACAACCAGCTGCTGAGCAAGGTTTGCCAGGGTGTTTCGAATCCCGCATAGAGCGCATAGAGCGGGGTCATTTCAGAATCGACCCCAAGCCGGGTTATCCTAAGAGAAAGACATGAAATTAAGAAATACCATCTGTATTGCCATAACGTTTGCCGCGACCTCGACCTTCGCCCAGACGCCTGCCCCGAAACCTGTCGCGCCAAAGCCGGCTGCGCCCAAACCAGCTGACGCTAAACCGGCGGCCGCCAAACCGCCTGCCGCGCCCGCTGCGGCGCCTGCCGCCAAACCGGAATTGAAGCCAACCGATATCGTGATCGAAATCGGCGACTTAAAGATCAGCAAAGCTGAGTACGAAATGCTGATCTCGACGTTACCCGATCAAGTAAAGGCGCAAGCCACCGGCGCCGATAAAAAGAAAGTAGCGGAACAGTATGCCGATATTCGCATGCTGGCCCTCAAAGCGAAGAAGGAAAACATCACGGCCGACCCCAAGCTGGCAGCTCAAATGGCGTTCCAAACCGAAAACTTCCTGGCTGGCGCCTACATGAAAGAATTGCAAGGCAAGCTGAAAGTGGACGATGCCGAAGTGCAGAAATTGTACGAATCCAACAAGGCCACTTATGAGCAAGTGAAGGCGCGCCACATTTTGATTCGCTTCAAGGATTCACGCGTTCCCGTTCGCGAAGGAATGAAGGATCTCACCAAGGAAGAAGCGCTGGAAAAGGCAAAGGAAGTGCGGGCGAAACTTACGGTGGAGAACTTCCAGGAGATGGCGAAGAAGGAATCGGACGACGTTGGTTCCGGCGCCGATGGCGGCAGCTTGGGCGCGTTCGGCAAGGGCCAAATGGTTCCTGAATTTGAGACCGCCGCCTTTGCGCAGAAGGTTGGCACGATCAGCGATCCAGTAGGTTCCGCGTTTGGATATCACATCATTTTGGTGGAAGATCATTCCAGCAAGAAGTTGGATGAAGTTCGGACGCAGTTGGAAGAGCAGGCTAAACCCGAGATGCTGAAGAAGTACGTGGAAGATCTGCGGAAGTCGCAGAACGTGAAGTTGAATGATAGCTACTTCGGCAACTGAGCCGAGACATTTTGATTGAGAAGAGGTCCCGCAAGGGGCCTCTTTTTATTGCGGTTTAACTTTCTTTGACCGTTATGTAACGGTCCATAGGCGGGTTGGCGATGCGCTGCACTTTCACGCTGGGCTTGGGCCAGACAATCTCCACCCAATCTATCTTCGCCGCCGCGCCAGCGCCGAGCACTTCGCGCGGATCATGTGACGACAAATAGCTGCCCCCATTGTTCTTCAGCCGCGAACGCACAATGCCCCCGACCGACCATCGAAACTTCGCCCCAATCGCATCGCGGTTACACGTGACGCCTTCCAACTTTAAACCTAGCCAATGATTGCTTTTGGCTGACTGGTTTTTAAGTAACACTGGAGCGCCGCCATTTACGCCGATCAATACATCCAGCAATCCATCGTTGTTGAAATCGCCAACCGCAAGGCCTCGCGCGGAATAGGAATTGTTGAAGGCGGGTCCGGCGACGGCGCTCACATCCCGTAATTTTCCGCCTTCCTGATGGAACAGCAACGGTGGCTCCTTGTATTTCACGGCCGTTCCCCCGGTATAGTTCGCGCCATTCGAGGTACCGTTCTAGATGCCGAAGTCCGGCATGATCTTGATAAACTCAGCAGCATTGGTGCCGACCTGAATAAATGACTGCAGTTCCTTGGCGGTAAGACGATCGGCTTTTTCGCCAGAATCGACCGGGACCACAAGGTCCACGTCGCCGGTGACAACCACGGTATTCGAAGTGTTGCCGACTCTCAGGTTGACATTGACGTTGATCTTATCGCCGCCAAGGATTTTGATGCCGGTTTCCTTGAAAGTGTCGAAGCCGTTGGCGACGACTGTCAGTTGATAGACGCCTGGAGGAACGGAAACAAAGGTGTAATAGCCTTCGCCGTTAGCTGTAGTTTCGCGTTGCGAACCGGATTGCTGGTCCTGGAGTTTAAGATTTGCCCCGGCGATGACGGCCTGGGTGGGATCGGCGACGATACCCGTGAGTGTTCCGTAGATGGATTGTGCGGAAAGATTGGAACTGATGGCCACTGCGAACGCGCACGTGGCGATCAGACGTTTCGGTGTGTTTTCATTATTTAATACCTTGGTCCTAAAGCTGCTAAGCGACGGAAAGAGTTTATCTGAATAAGAGTGAGAATATGCTATATTCCGCAAGGCTCAAGTCCACCCCTGAAGTGAGTTCGATTCCCACCCACCCACACCGAACTAACTAAACCGATCAGGGTAACCCTTTTGGTTAGTCCATTTGGGGACTATCTTCATTCGGAAAAGTCTAGTACTTTATCAAAAGTTCTAGTACAAAAGTTCAATTTCTCTTGGAGATGTTTTCTATATGAAGAAGTTATTTATTCTATGTTTCAGCGCGGCTACGGCGATTACGTACGGGGCCAGTGCTTGTCCAGGTATCAACGGCGGATCCGCCGGAGGAGTAGGCGTCAGCGCTACTTATGCCGCAAATCTCGTTGTTTTGGCCGGTGTGCTTCAAAACGACACGGGATGCAATGTGTTGGTTACGGTGACGCCAAGTGCGCAGACAGTAATCTCCAACCCCAACGCGGCCATCTCCTACGACAGTGGCAATGACGACGTTTTGGTTGGCGTCGTGAATAATGGCTCATTTCCAATAACCAGCGTCACACTTTCGGGAACTCTACCCATCTTTGGATTCGACGGCGAAGGAGTTTGCCAGCCCGGCTGGACCTTCGTTGGCGGCGGCACACCCTGTGCTGGAGCCACCGACCCGGCGAGGTATGGAGGACCCGGCGTCACCTTCTCTAATATCTCAGCGGATCTGAAATCAGGTGTTGCGAATTTCGGTAACGGCGGAATTCCTCCGGGCGGTACAGCTTTTTTCAGCCTGGAAGAACGGGTCAATTCCATCGTTATCACTCTGCCAACTTTTCCAGACCACTATTTCCAAGTTCGCTATGCCTCTAACCTCACAAATGGCGATTCGGTAATCAACATTTCCAACACCGGGGCAAATGGCGCTCCGCTAGCTGGCCCCGGTTTTGGTGCCGCCGCCGGCAACACCTGCGTCAACGTCTACGCCTTTTCGCCCGACGAACAACTGATCTCCTGTTGTTCCTGCCTGATCACTCCAAATGGATTGGTCTCGCTTTCGGTAAACGCGGATTTGGTCAGTAACACATTGACCGGGGTTCGCCCGAATTCTGTTGTTGTGAAACTCGTCAACTCTGGCGCCAGCGCCGCTTTTTCTGGAAACACGTGCACCAACAGCGCAGCGTTAGCCGGCACTGCTGCGTTCCCACTGGCGCCTGGATTGATCGCAACCGGAACAACCGTGCACGCAGCTGCCACCAACGGCTTTGCGGTCACCGAAACGCCTTTCGGCCGATCGACTCTTAGCCCTGCGGAACTGGCAAGCATTACAAGTCGCTGCGCCAATATCATCGGGAACGGCAGCAGTTTCGGAATTTGCCGGTCTTGCACTTCAGGAGGCTTGAGCGCTTCTAGGTAAGAACTGAATCGTTTCCTAAAATGTCGTTCCAAAGTGGCCACAGGCGAATGTGGCCACTTTGGTTTGATCCAACTAAGTAGTACGAACCAACCTTACCGTTCAATTTGATCTACCCGTGTAAAGCTTATGCCAATGCAACCCATAAAGCTGCAATATGCGATCAGCGCTGCTCTTCTACTGTGTTTATTGCCTAGTCTCACGATGGCGCGGTTAGGAACAACACTCAACGGGTTCGCCAACGACGGACCCCAACGCATGCGGATGATACGAGCACCGTGGATCTTCAGCCAGATAATCACCCGTCGTCGCATAAGCCCTGGCCCTAGACCCGCCACATAGATTCCGGAACTCGCAGATGCCGCACTTGCCTTCCCGTTGATCCACATCGCGCAGCAAATTGAAAAGCTGCGAATTACGATAGACGTCCAGCAGCGACCCTTCCTTCACGTTCCCCGCCGGAATCGTCAAGAATCCGCTTGGGCAGATCTCACCCGTATGGGACACGAACACAAATCCCTTGCCATCACTCACACCGGCTGAACGGAACGAACCCGGTCCCGGCCGGTAGGTCAAACCCTCCGCCTTCCTCCGTTGAGCCACATAACGGCGATAGTGCATCGCCTCGGTAGTCTTGATTTCAAACGAGGCTGTCTTCGACCGTTCATAGAGGAATTCAAAAACCTTCTCATATTCCTCAGCAGTCAAGTCGTCTTCAGCATGCGCCCGGCCGGTGACCACCAGAAAGAACAAGCTCCACATCTTTCCGCCGGTGGACTCCACGATATCAGCGATCTCACCCAACCGGTACATGTTATGCCGCGTAACCGTGGTCTGCTGCTGCGTGTCAAGGCCAATCTGTTGAGCATGGCGAAGCGCCTCGACCGCCCTATCAAAAGTTCCCTCCACGCCCCTAAATCCGTCGTGCGATGCGGCATCTGGCCCATCAAGGCTAATCGCCATGCGCGAAATGCCGCAGGCTTTGAACTGGTCGATCACTTCATTGGTTAGGAGCGGCGTCGCGCTTGGACTGATATTGGTGCGCAGTCTGATCGACACGCTGTACCGTAACAAGTCGAAAATGTCGGGGCGCTTCATCGGGTCGCCGCCAGTGAAAACAATCAGCGGCTCTACCGGCCCAGCCGGGGCCCGATTGCCCGAAACCCCATTGCTGTGCAGCGCCGGAGCGCCGTCCGGTTCGGATCTCGCAAATTCTTTGACCTGGTCGAGCAACCTGTAACCCTGTTCCGTCGTCAACTCATTTGGGTTACGCGCTGGTACCGCGGATGCGCGACAATGTATACAAGCCAGATCGCAAGATTGTGTGGTCTCCCAGATCACCAGGAGCGGAGATTGGCTGAAATTCATCATGTCTGCCTTAGAGCACGGCTGGCGCCAAATGAGTTGGCCTCCCATCTGCTCAAAGGCTGAGGGGAAGTGATCTTGACCGTAGGAATTCCAGGGGAAACTCACCCCGGGGAACGCCGAGTGGCGATGACTCCGGGGGCCTTTGATAAGTTAATTAAGGCTGGCATGAATGTGATCGTGGAGCGTGGCGCGGGCGTCAGCGCCGGTTTCCCCGATTCCGAATACGAAGCTAAAGGCGCCACAATCGCTTCGCGCGATGAAGTGTTTGCGAAGGCTGACGTCATCTGCCAAGTTCGCACGCTAGGGGCAAACCCGGTGGCGGGCTCGGCCGATGTCGAGCGGCTCAAACCTAAACAGCTAATCATGGGGTTCGCCGATCCATTGACCGCTCTTCCCGAAATGGGCACGATGGCCAAGGCCCAAGTATCGTTGCTCTCCATGGAACTGGTGCCGCGCATCACCCGCGCCCAGGCAATGGATGCGCTTTCCTCAATGGCCACTGTGGCGGGGTACCGCGCAGTGCTCGCCGGGGCCGAAGCTTCCGGCCGAATGTTCCCCATGTTGACCACCGCCGCCGGCACCATCGCCCCCGCCAAAGTTTTCGTCCTGGGTTGCGGAGTTGCCGGTCTACAAGCGATCGCCACGGCGAAGCGGCTGGGTGCGGTGGTAAGCGCTTATGACGTTCGTCCCGCCGCGAAAGAGCAGGCTGAAAGCGTTGGCGCCAAATTCGTCACGTTGGATATCGATGCGAAGTCGGCCGAAGGTTCTGGTGGCTATGCCAAAGCGATGGATGAAGCCTTCTACCGCCGCCAGCGCGAATTGATGACCGCCGTATTGAGGGAGCAGGACGTAGTCATCACCACTGCCGCCGTGCCCGGAAAGAAGGCTCCTATCTTGATTACGGCGGAGATGGCGCGCGCGATGCACCCCGGCGCGGTGATCGTCGATATGGCTGCGGAGCGCGGCGGCAATTGCGAACTTACTAAGTTTGGCCAAGTGGTCGAAGATAGCGGAGTTACTATCCTTGGTCCTTCGAACTTGCCATCTGAAGCGGCGTATCATGCCAGTCAGATGTATGCGAAAAACATCGCCACATTCCTGCTGCACCTGGCCCCCAAAGGCCAGCTGACACTGAATCTGGAAGATGAAATCACGCGCGAAAGCTTGGTGACGCACGACGGCCAAATTGTTCATCCGAAAGTCGCCGAACTGGCCGGCCCGGTTCTGGTGGGAGGTTAATCGAATCATGCAGGAATACGAAGTTGGACTATGGATCTTCTTGCTCTCGGCCTTTTTGGGCTTTGAATTAATCCGCCGGGTTTCTCCGCTGTTGCATACCCCATTGATGTCGCTAACCAACGCGATTTCTTCCATTGCAGTGGTAGGCGCCATACTGGTCACCGGAAACAAGGATGCATCGACCTTTACTAAGACGCTAGGTTTTATCGCCGTCATGGCTTCCACCATCAACGCAGTCGGCGGTTATATGATCACCGATCGCACCTTGAAAATGTTCAAGCGCAAGGATGCGCCCAAATAGATGAACGACGTTCTTTACCCTATCTTTTATCTGTGCGCCGCCGGGTTGTACATCATGGCGCTGAAGTGGATGAATTCACCTACCACGGCGCGTCGCGGTGTGTTTGCCGGCGAAATTGGCATGGTGCTGGCGGTCGTCGGCACCATGTTGCGTTATGAAGTGATTGAGTATCACTGGATTATTTTGGCTATGGTGATCGGCGCGGCAATCGGTGCGCCGCTTGCTTTGATGATGCCGATGACAGCCGTTCCACAGCGCACTGCGATAGCCCAGGCTTTCGGAGCATTGGCCGCGGCGTTGATCGGCACAGCGGAATTCTTTGAGCACCCCCCGCACGGTTTTGTATTGGTGGCATTGACCATCGAAATGCTGCTGGGCTACTTAACCTTCACTGCCAGCCTTATCGCATTCGCCAAGCTCCAGGAACTGATGCCTGGCCGGCCGCTTGTATATAAAGGACAGAACTTCGTCAACCTGCTGGTGTTCTCGACAGCCATCGGCCTAGGTTCCACGTTCTATTTTTCACCTGGTTTTCCGTGGGCGTTTCCGGCGTTCGCCGTAACGGCGATGGTGTTTGGCGCACTGTTGATTATCCCCATCGGCGGGGCCGACATGCCCACTGTGATTGCTCTTCTGAATTCTTACGCCGGACTATCGGCCAGCGCCATGGGTTTTGCGTTAAACAACAAACTCTTAATCGTCGCCGGCGCGCTCGACGGGTCGTCTGGCTTCATCCTGGCCATCATCATGTGCCGCGCTATGAACCGCTCGTTCACCAACGTGCTGTTCGGCGGATTCGGAGCAATAGTTTCGAGTGGGGTCGGCAAGGCCGAGCAACGCCCGGTGCGCTCGGCATCGCCCGAAGAAGTGGCCTCTATCCTCGATACGGCCCGCTCGGTGATAGTGGTTCCAGGCTATGGTTTGGCGGTCGCGCAGGCGCAGCACAAGCTCCGCGAACTGTACGACATTCTGACCCGCCGCGGGATCGATGTGCGCTTTGCCATTCATCCGGTGGCAGGCCGCATGCCAGGCCACATGAATGTGCTGCTGGCGGAAGCCGACATCCCCTACGACAAGATGGTGGAGATGGATGAAATCAACTCCGAGTTTGCCATGTGTGACGTGGCGCTGGTGATCGGCGCGAATGACGTGGTGAACCCCGCGGCGAAGAACGATCCTACCAGTCCGATTGCGGGCATGCCGATCCTTGAAGTGGATCGCGCCCGGACCGTGATGATTATCAAGCGCGGCATGGCGGCTGGTTTCGCGGGTATCGACAATGAGTTGTATTACATGGATAAGACGCTGATGTTGTTTGGCGATGCGAAGTCGTTTACGGCGAGTATTGTGAAGGAACTTGGCGTGACGGCGTAGAAGTTTAATTGGGATTGCGAATTGCCAACTCGACGCGGCTATAGCTTGGCGGTGGCGGGCCGCATGCCAGGGCACATGAACGTGCTGCTGGCCGAAGCCGACATCCCTTACGACAAAATGGTGGAAATGGAAGAGATCATCTCCGAGTTCGCCATGTGTGACGTGACGCTGGTGATCGGCGCAAACGACGTGGTGAACCCCGCGGCGAAGAACGATCCGACCAGCCCGATTGCCGGCATGCCGATTCTTGAAGTGGATCGCGCTCGGACGGTGATGATTATCAAGCGTCCATATGAGCGAAGCAGAGCTGGCTCGGGACCTGCTTGGTGTGTTGGCGCGAATGCAGCAGGGTGTTGAGGTTGTGATTGAGCAAGACAATCGTCCTATTGCCGTACTCAGGCTTTCGCAGGATGCGGGGCCAGGCGCAATTTGAGCGAATGCATCGCAATGTCTAAGGAGTATGAGGAAAAGCTTGGCTTCGCTCCCTCGCCAAACGAGGACTTTGTCCAAGATGTGCAGGCGGGCATTAATGAACGCTGCGATTTGTTTGAGCCGCCGGGCATGGGATTAGTTCTCGACTCGAGCGTCCTAAATTGCGGCAGAACGAGCTAAGAAGCCGGTTAGTCTCTTATCGGAGTCGCTGAAGGTAAAATCGAAGAAACACAACTTTTGCTGTCGTGAATTACAGCGATGGAATTGGAACACGGTTGGCATCGCGCCAACACCAACCGCAGTCGAAAACTAGCCCGCAATGTCAGTTAAGGCGAAGGGCAATTTACCGCCGCAACTTACTCCCCCACTGCGCACCGGCGGCGATCCATTCCCGCAACAGCTTGATCTCCTTCGCCGGAAGCGGGGACCCTGGCGGCATGCGCACATCACCCTTGTGCCGCACTGCCTCAAGCAAAAAACTCTGCTCAGGCTTTCCCGGCATAATTACCGCGCCATGCCGGCCACCCTTCAGCAGACTGTCGCGATTGTCGAACGCAATCCCGCCGTCGTTCAAGTCATGGTTGTGGCAACCCAAACATCGCTTAGTCAAAATTGGAGCAATGCGTTGATCGAAGAAGCGCCCCGGATCGGGCGCGCCCCAGAATGCGAGTAACAGTAAGTAAGCTGCGCCCACTAACTCTTTTGGCCCACGCCGAACTGATTCCCGGCGACAGTCACTTTCCCTTTCGAGATCATCAAGTCCAAAACCTTCTCGCTATGCACCTGCCGGCCTTGCTCATCAGAGAGCGTTGCGATGATCTTCTTCGTCGCCACGTCGATGATCTCGCCCGTTGATAGATAAGCCAGCTTGCCGTCAATACTCCAGCTCACCCAGCCCGGCGCTTCGCGCAGCTTGATGCTCTGCATCTGCTTAGGTGGCATCACCGTCGCATCGAAAATGTGGACGTGCTCGTTGTGTCCGTCCACCACCCAAATTTCCTTTTCGTCATGGGTCAGCGCGATTCCGTGGCTCGGGCAGCCGTGGCGTTTCACTGCGCCTTGCTCGAACCCCTTCACTTCAACCCTATGCAGCTTTTTGCCAGTCTGTATATCCCCGATCTCAAAGCCTAGCAACCCATTGATGTTGACGAAGCACAGCGTGTTCGATCCGTTAACCGTGAACGGCCTTATCACGTTGGCAAATGGTCCAACCGTCTTGACGATCTTGTGCTTCGATGCGTCCGAGATCGACAGTACCGGCGACTTCAAGCCAGCCATGTAAACCCACTTGCCGTCGTTTGAATAAAGCGTATTATGCGATGCCGATTTAGCCTCAATTCGCGTTATCACGCTACCGTTGGCCGCGTTCACCACCGTCCAGAAAGGCCCCTCGAATTGCGGTACGTACAAGGTCTTTCCGTCAGGCGACACCGACATCCTATCGCATCCGCCCTCATAGGTTTTGTCCCAATACACTTTACCCGATATGGCATCAAGCGCCATCATGCGATTGATCGTGGAGACAAACACTCGCCCGGTCTTGGCGCTGGCGGCGATGCCCTTGATGTTCTCCGCCTTCTCCGCCCCAACCGGATCTTTCCAGGTTGGGATACGGCGCACGAATTTATATCCGGCGTCGATGTCGAATACGAGGACCCCCATTCCACCGAACTCCAAATAGTTACGGATGCCGGGGCTGGCGACATAGAGCAAGTGCTGATCCTTGCCTTTACTGTTTTGGCTGAAAAGTGGCGCAGTGGCAAGCGAGGCCATCAACGCGCGACGGGTTATCATGGTGTTCATCATAGGAGCATCGTTATCATACAACAGTGCGGTGTTACTTGGCCGCCTTCACAGTGAAGTCATCAAAATACGTAACACTGTCGGTCTTCGACCAGTACCCAACCTTTCCCGAAACGGGCTCGGCCAAAGTATAATCAAGCAGCTTCTTGCCGTTCAAATACCCTTCCAGCTTAGTGCCCTGCACTACAATCTTCATCGCGTACCATTGCTTCATCTTCAGAGGCATATCCTCCGCACCTTTCTTGACGAATGACCGCTTGCCCTGCTTGAAAGTCCACAAAACCAAATTGTCTTCCTTCGCGTTAAATCGAACCGTAAGGTAATCGCCGTTGTTTTTCAAATTGAACAGAATACCGGCGCATTGATCAAGGGCGCCATCCATCAACTTAAAGCGCATGCTGATCTCACCGTCCTGAAAACTGTCCACACCCTGCGCCACGGCATAAGGGAAGTAGGCGAAGGCCTTCACATTGTCGATGAACTCCTCATGCCGTGATCCGTAAATCAGCCGGGCCTTATCGGCCAAACCTCCAGCCGGCTGGCCACGCTTCCATTGGCGGCCATCCACCATAAGGATGTTCTTGCCTTCATCGGCGGCCACGGCCCAGTTGCCAACAACAGGAACAAAATGAGCGGGCTCGGCTCCTGCCTTTTCTTTTGAAACGTCGATGCGCTGCGCCATCGCCATAGAGGCCGCCGCCGCGAATATTAGTAAGTTGCGTTTGAACATAGCTACTTCCTCCCTTTAGATACAAGCCAAAACGCGAGGCCCACCAGGCAGGGCCACGCTAAATAATAGAACCACGCCGCGCCATTTGGGCGGGCCGCCAACGGATGCCCTGGATAGTCTTTTTCGTCACGCGATGCGGGCGGAATTACTTGCGCCAGCTGGTAGATTACACCCAGCACAATCGGCTCCGTTGTGGATCGGCTCATCTGTTTCCGCGCATCCACCTCATACCAAATTTCACCATAGTGGCTACCTGCAGCTTCAAACAATCCAGCCTGACTATGGGCGATGTACTCGACAGTCAGCCGCAGCAAAGTGCGCCGCAATTTGGCGATGACATTTCGATCTAAATCGGTTCTTCGCGGATCTTCCGGAGCCAAATTCACTTTCATGTGCAACGGCGCCCCGATGCGGCTGAGTGCCTCTGCATCCGCCAAAGGAAGCGAATTGCGCCGGTTCTCGCTTAAGTCCCAAATGGGCCGGATTCTTGTGCTCGCTATCATTCCAAGGGCCAAGGCAATCGCCCCAATGGAAGTATGAAACCAGGGGCGCCGTAACGGAAGCATCCACAGCCGGGCCAACACAAAGCCGAACGCAGCCAATGAAAGACAAACCGTGATGGTGCTCACTTGGCATAGTCCTTGTTCAAAGAAACGAAGCGCCGAGGTAGGCGTATTGGATGCCAGCCATTCAAGCCACCCTCCGCGCCCGGCGGCCACAAACTCAAGCACCCACGCACCAACGGTGAAAGTCAAAGTCAAAATGGCTGCGCTGGCCGCGTTCTTCGTAATGGCCCCGGCGGCGATTGCCACGGCCGTGCTCAAGATGGCGCGTAGAAGATGACCGGCCAGTAAGTTGAGTATCTCAGGCCAATAAATGGAGCCGCCGTAACTTGCCCAAAATCCTATGGCAACTAACCCCGGAATCCAAATGATCAACCACCCGGTCATCAGCACCAAGCATTTGGATAGGAGTACGATCGATAGATCGACCGGCGCCTGTAACAATAATTTCCAGGAACCTGACTCCTTTTCACTGGATATCAGTCGAATCGCGACAAAGGGAAACAGCAGTGTGGCGGCCAAGTCGTAGGCTCCGAAGGAGGGAACAAAGATCCCATCCAGCGGCGAAAGGCCTTGAGCCAACGCCGACGGGCCTCCACCAATTCCGCTCGCTTCGGCGTATGCCTCCACAGCGGTGATGAACGCTTGCCCCACCAGTGGGCCGATCAATAAAAGCAACAGCCAAAACGGCCGCGCGGCCAGCAGCTGACGGAATTCGTGTTCCAGCAACCAACGGATCCTAAGTGAGAGCAAGAAAGATCTCCTCAAGTCCACCGCTTTCCAAGTTCGCTTTTCCGCGTAAATCCTCAAGTGTTCCGGCGCCTACGATCCGACCGCGGCTCAGCAGAATCAAATTAGAGCAGACCCGAGTGGCGTCATTCAATTGATGGATGCTCAACAATAACGTGCGATCCCGCACAGTTTTCAGTAGCCCCATCACTTCTTGTGTCTGGCGAAAGTCAAGTCCATCGAATGGCTCATCGAGCAAGAGCAGCGGCTGCGGAGTCAGCAGGCTCATCGCCAAAAGGAATCGCTTCCATTCCCCCTTCGACAGTGAACCGGCGCGAGCCGCGCGAAAGTCGCCGAGCTGCAGCGCCTCGATTAACTGCTCCGCGCGATGCGGTGGAGCCCCATGGAGCCCGGAATAGAAACGCAGCAACCAACCCACAGGTTGATCGGCCCACGGTTGAATGCCATCCGGCATGTAGGAAAGCACTGCCTTGCGGTCACGGGCGCGGACGGGCTGGCCGCGAAATAACGCCTGTCCGGAATCGACGGGGAGCACGCCTGCCAGCGCCTCAAACAACGTGGTCTTGCCCGCGCCATTAGGCCCGATGAGCCCGGTAATTCCGCCTTCAAGAATAGTGAAGCTGACGCCGTCCAGCACCACCCTGGGCCCATAAGCTTTGCAGATGCTTCGCGCCTCTAGAAACATCAGAAAACCTGAGTAACCGCGAATAGGGATAGAAAGGCTAGGGGGACGAAGTATTGCATGTTCTTCCAGCCTAACAATCTCGACTAGCTACTACTATGGGTCGTAGGTTTGAATGCTGTTACTTTATCTTGGCCGTCTGATGCGCGGCAATCCGCCAAGTTCCGCTTTGCTTCACCCAATAGTGCATCAACATTAGATGATCATTGAACGGCCCGGCATCGTTGACGCCGGTGAAGCGCACAAAGGAATGGGTCATGGCGGAATCACCGTAGAGCAGCACTTTGGTGGATTCAAACGCCATGGTATCGTAACGCTGCTTGCCTGTTTTCAGCCTGTCCAGGTACTTCTGCTTTGAATCGACATTGCCTGTGGAGTGGCCGTAAACCAAATCGTTCGTGTACATCTTTTCGAGCGTCGCTACGTCCCGGGTTCTTACGGCTTTCGCCCATGCCTGGTCCGCCATTTTGATTTCATCCTCAGGAGTTGCCGCGGAAAGGCCTACAACCATCAACAAAAGTGATACATATCGCATAGAGCGATAGTCTATCAGCAATCCACATTGCACGACAATTTTTGGCCGCTTCGTCAGGCTTTCACTACGAGTTGCTAGGGGTTCTGTTTTGATTTTTCGGCAGTCACGAAGCTGATTGCCAGACCTTTTTTCTGACGAAGATAGACCAGCGCGGCAAGCGCGAAGCCAATCGTTAGGATCGCTCCAGGTTCGGGAGTAGCCGCCTCAAAGGAATGATTGTCTGTTTCAAATGCATACCCGGTTGACGAAAAAGTTACCTTATTAAAGTAATCACCAGGCTTTGACGCATAGATGTTGACATACAATCCTCTTCCCTGATTCCCATCCGCTGAAAACCCGCCTAACTGCGCCAGTTGCCCGCCGTTCAGCGAAAGAATAGTAACATCGTTCGACATCAGACTGATCGAATTGTAACAGTCAAGACTGGAGGCAAAGAAGCCAAAATAGCTCATCTGTTGATTGAAGGTAATGAACGCACTTCGAGTTGGGTCGACCGTCAAATAACGTGTGGTATCGTTCACCGGTGAAGCGTAAACTCCACTCTTGTTTCCCTGCACCATGCTTCCGTTTACCAGTGAATAAATGGCCATCCCGGCATTGGGAGTTACGCCGCTATTAAAGTCTATAGTTGTGGCGCCCACGGCATTCGTAAACAATCCCTGGCCGGCAATCAAGGTACCGCCCTGCGTTACTATCGGCGTGCCTATAGCGGTTGGAATCGTCACCAGTAAGAGAAGAGTGGATAGTTTCATTGGATAATTCCAATGCTAAGCTCACTCGGTAATTCACAGAATCCTGGCTAAACCTTAATAGGAACTTTGGTCGCAAGTAGTCGGTTGGGGGAAGGTAACGTGCTGTAAGTTACAGAGTATCTCCTAAAATCCCATGGCGCATGCTACGGAGCAATCCAGAGCGGAACGGTCTCACTTCGCACCGAGCCAGCCTCGACGTGTACCGTCGCCGCGCGGGCTTCTTCTAATAGCTCCCACGTCGCCTCGGTGGCATCAAAAGTCGCAAGCAAGCGGTAATCCCCGGGAGGTAATCCCTCGAAACTGAACTTACCGGCTACATCGGCCACTAACTGCCGCACGCCGCCCAGTATCCTTCGAGCGCTATCGGCTATTGGCCAAAGGAAGACGACCGCCCCAGGCACTGGCCGGCCCGCGTCAGCCACGGAACCACTGATGCGCGCTGCTTTGTCGGAAACGGTGACGCGCAACCGGGCGTACGGAGCATCGACAAAGATTTCGTGCCATTCCGCCGGGCGCGCCGCGCGCCATTCGGGCCGCTGCAGAGCACGTCCGCTCCCCATTGTCACCGACTCCACGTATTTTCCCGAGATCGCGTAACCATTGATCTCCCAGTAACCGGTGGCCAACATCGGGCGAGGCAGTGTTATTGGAACCACTTTTGCTTGCCCCGACAGATCGTCACGACGGCCGAACAACTTCACCTCTTCGGGCTTCAGGATTTGTCCACTGGTGGTGCGGATTTCCACCTCGACCGGACGCATCGTTTGAAGGGTTAGGCTAACGCGGGTGAGTCCGCCCACGCGCAGTTCTTGAAACGCCCCGCCCGAGCTGTCGTTGTAGCTCGCAACAATTTCGTATCCACCTGGGGAAACACCGTCGAACGAGAAGCTGCCCGGACATCCGGTTGATGCCGTGCGAGAGCCCGTTTCCGAGGAAAGCGTCACGGTTACCGGCTCGACCCTGTCGCATATGATGGATCCCTCGACGCGGCCAAGTGTTCCCGGCTCGGGTTGCACATTCGCGAACTGGGTTTCGGCATCGATGCGAACGTCATGCACGCGAGCGTTGCGCGCTTCTCTCGTAATCGGACCGAACGTGGGCAGCATGCCGGTACCGTCTTCCAATTGCGCGCTAGCGCTTCGCACCCAATACTTTCCAGATCCGATTCCGGCGATGCGGTAGATGCCGCGATCATCCGAAATACCTTGGGCCGCGGCGCGTAACGGGAGTTGAGCCTTGTAGGCTACCACGGGAACACGCGGTAGACCGATGCCATTTTCGTCCAACACTTTGCCGGTGATGGAGCCGACCCGCCGCATGCGGATTTCGGCGAACAGCGCTGATGATTGCGTTACGGTGATGGGAATTCCGAAGCCTTCCGCGCGGCGCTGCCCATAGGTTGCCTGGACGAACCCTTCGCGCTTTGCCGAGAGAACATACAACCCTTCGGCGACGGACGGAAACGTGAACTGGCCTGAGCGGCCTGAGCGTAATTCCAATGGCTTGGCCGGATTCCCAGGCAAAGGTTCAAGCCGCACAAGAGCCCGTGACATCGGCAAGCCGGAGGAGTTCTCTGCCACAAGACCTTGTATAACGCCTGCTTGGACAGGAATCAGGAACGGTAGAAAAAAGATGAGCAATCGCATCCGGTCGCGCGCCTCCAATGCTTAGAAGGACGGTGCAGGAGCTTGGAACGTTGAGATGAAAAATGCTGGAGGCCGAGAGAGTCTCCCGATTTCGATACAACGACAATTGGCGGGTACATAAAATAAATGAGGACAGTAGCAACAAAGAACCAACTTCTGAAGGATGCTGGTTTCGAATACAGTTTTGACCGCTCAATTTACCTCAACCGGAATGCCCGAAACGTGTTCAGCGTCGAGTTCGTGGAGGATCAGAACGAAGATGAATTGGAAGCCGGCATTCGTGAACCTTCGCCTAACCCCGGGGGAATGGCGCTTCTATTTCAATTCAGAGCCCTCCGCCGCGGTCAAACGTGACTTGACAACGATACTCGGCTGATGGCTGAAAACAGTCGAGGACCGGTTAGCGTGAGGAGTACTTTCTTTTGCTGCCTGATGCGAGGCGCATTATGGAAGAACTGGAGGCGGAGGTCCGGCATTGCCTGCTGCCACTTTCGAGCAAATCAGACAAATATGAACGGTTGGTGTCTCATCGCGAATAAAAGATTGTGAGAGTGCGCTGGACGCACTTCGCAGACGCCAGGAGGGCGCAATTGTCGATAGTGACCAGCCCCGATCTTACACACTCACGGCGCTAAACGATCTGGCAGGTGTTCGTGTCCTTGCCTTTCCCCGTAGCCGCTTGATCGAAGCCGAAAATGATTTGAGCAAACAGTTTTCCTCGTGGATTTCAGACCCCGTTCCAGCCGACGATGAAAGTGAAGAGCCTTTGGCATTCAAATTTTACGGCTACTGTGTTTCGAGTAACAAAGTCCGCGCCGCACTCCAGATCGTGCCTATGCTGGCTGGACTATTCTGGCAGATTGAGCATTCGACAACCTACAAGCCTGCTCCGCAACTCAAAGGCGTGGTCCGATCACTCGAGATGCGGCAACGGACCAGCGATGTACTGAAAGCTCTTAGTTAGGGCCTTCGAAAACGAATTCGAGCGCTTAGTGCGGCGCGACCCGCTCGATAAACATTGAACGACCACGCTAAGAACGGCGGACGAGACGCGTCGCTCTACACCGTCTTCGTGATATCGCGGTGAGCGACCTTCGATGCATATCCGGCCTTTGACAGTCTCTTGGCGATATCCTCGGCAATCATCACCGACCGGTGATGCCCGCCGGTGCAACCGAAAGAGATAGTCAAGTAGCTCTTGCCTTCCTCAATATAGTGGGGCAATAAGTAACGCAACAGGTCCGCTACCCGTTCGATAAACTCGCCCGTTTGCGGGAAGGAACGGATAAATTTCGCCACCTTTGGATTGCGTCCGGTCAGTTGCTTGTATTCGGGGATGTAGTTGGGATTGGGCAGGAAGCGGACGTCGAACACCAGGTCGGAATCGGCCGGAACGCCATGCCGATAACCAAAACTGGTCACATAAATCGAAATGGTGGGTTCTTTCCCTTCGCCCTTCAGCTTGTCCTGAATGTAAGAGCGAAGATCGTGAACATTGAAGCGGCTGGTATCTACCACGATGTCGGCCAAACCACGAATAGCCTTGAGCGTCTTACGCTCCTTGAGTACACTTTTCGCGACGGAATCAATTTGCCCTAATGGGTGGGGCCGGCGAGTCTCACTGAAGCGGCGCACGATCGTGGCGTCATCAGCTTCCAGAAAAATCAGCCGTGTCTGAATCTTGCGTCGAAGTTTTGCGTAAAGAGCGGGGAAGCGTTCGAGAGCTGCCCCTTCGCGGATATCCACAACAAGGGCCGCGGCGCGGATGGCGGGAGAGCTTTGGGTTAACTCCGCGAATTTCTCCATTAAATCGATCGGCAGGTTGTCGACCGAATAGTAACCCATGTCCTCCAGGCTTCTGAGAACAGTCCCCTTACCGGAGCCGCTAAGGCCGGTGATAATCACCAATTCAGGAGCACGTACGGCTCCGGTAAGAGGGGGATTTTCCATCTTTCCTTAATTCAAAAATTCAAACTAAGCTAATTCAATTAAATCAAAATTACCATCCACGCGGCGGACTATGATCGACGGATTCCCTGAATCAGCATCGTGAAATGCCAGATAGTTATGCTTCTTTGTCAAAGTCAGCACGGCTTCATCGGCCGTCATTGGTTTGCGATTATTCTTCACAGTGCTACGATAAATTCGCACTTCGGGGGCTTCCACTTCGTCGGCGATTACGGCCGGCGCCACACTCTTGGCCGCGCTCGTCGTCCTATTCTGGGTCCGCCACTTGCCCTCCTGTTTGATAATCTGCTTTTCCAGTTTGTCGATTGCAGCAGCCAACGCGCCGAAATCGTCTTTAGCGGTTGCCTTGCCGGCAAAGGCGTGATGGTGATGATTCACCGTAATCTCGGCTTGCCGCGACCGGCCCGCATCCTTTAGGATTACGTGGCCCTCCTTTTCTCCTTTCTTGTCGAGAATCTTACCGATCCTCGTCAAGCGGGCTTGGATCTGTTTCTGCATTGTGGGCGTCAACCCCGATGGAACTCCAGTGTAATGGACTCGCATAGGCCTCTTTTCGTTAATCAACACGCGCAAAACGGAGCTCCGTTGCGTGCAAACATCGCGTCAGGATTTAATCCTGCGTTGATGCGTGGAAGGAATCTTCAGATCCTCCCGGTATTTCGCTACAGTACGCCGCGTCACCGCGATTCCTTCGGACTGTAGTTTGTGGGTAATTTGATCGTCGGTCAAAGGGTGGGATTGGTCCTCCTCATCGATCATTTTCTTCACCATCCGCTTCACCAGCAACAACGGCGTGTGGGCGCCGGTGGTTCCCTGCACACCTTCGGAAAAGAAAAAGCGAAGCTCATACACACCCTGTGGCGTGTGCGCATATTTACTGGCCACGGCCCTGCTGACAGTCGATGGATGCACACCAATCTCTTCGGCTACATCCTTGATCATCATCGGGACGAGAAAATTGATGCCTTGTTCAAGGAAATCCGACTGGCGGCCAACGATAGCCTGGCAGACCTTGGAGATGGTCTGTTTGCGTTGTTCAATGTTCTTCATCAACATCGAAGCGCTGGCGAACCGCTCTTTAATATAGTTGCGAACGTCCTTGTTAGGCTCCTGCTGCTTGTCCAGCATTTTCAGGTAGCCGCGATTAATATGGACGTTCGGAATGTCGTCGTCGTTGAGTTCGATCATGTAGCCATCTCCATCCTTATAGATGAATACGTCCGGCTCAACAACACGCGCGCCCGGGCCGGAATAACGCATGCCTGGATGCGGATCAAGACGTCGGATCACGTCGAGGGCTATTTGAACATGTTCCTGCGGGCGGCCCAGCAGCCGGCCGATCTGCGGAAACTGGCGCGCCTCAATCAACTTCATGTGTTGATCTATGATTTGCCACGCCACGCCTCCCTGGCCATTGCGGCTGGCCAGTTGCAGCAATAGGCATTCGCGCAAATCGCGCGCGGCGATACCGGAAGGGTCAAGCGACTGCACTTCGCGCAGGGCATCCTCCACATCGTCGATTGCATGCCCGCCGAGGCCGGCGATTTCGTCGATGGGGATTGTAAGGTAGCCGTTATCGTCCAGATTGCCGATGATCGAATCGGCCGCATCCCGAACTTTCTCCGGCAGCACCATTAAGCTGAGTTGCTGATTGAGGTGATCGGGTAGGGTGACGGGGGCGGAAACGAACGTTTCCCAGGAAGGTTTCTCGCTCGATTCGCCTGCCGGACTCTTGAACCCCGGCTCCAGATACTCCTGGAAATACGTGTCGAAATCGATGGCGTCGAACGGGTCGGTGGAAGGCTGTTCGATCGGGTCGGCGGGAATCTCCGTGGCCGACTCAACCACGGTCTCAACTTCAGCGGCGGAATAGGTGTCGAAGTCCGACTCGTGCTCCGTGCCCACCCCAGTGGCATCAAGGATAGCCTTGTCAGACGGGTCTGCGACGCGTTCGGTCTCGAGAACGCCTTGTAATTCCTCAGGAGTCAGCTCCTCCGAGGCGTCAAGGTTCTCCTCAAGCACCGGGTTGGCGGCGATTTCCTGTGAGAGCATCTCCTTCAACTCAAGCCGGTTGAGTTGTAGAACGGTCACCATTTGGACCAGTCCCGGGGTAAGGATCTGCTTTTGCGCGACCTTTAGTTGAAGCCTTTGCGAAAGCATGCCGTATTTAATTTTACCAGAGGGGGGTGTCGGCTCGGCGTCAAACTTTTCGTTTACATTTGTGCGCTGGCGACCATTACGAAGTCTAAATGTCTCCCCTAGTTCAAGATAGGCGAAGGTGGACAAGGGCTCAATCAGGGGTTGCCCTTATGGGAGTGGGTGCGAAACCACTTAGTGGGTCGGCTCCAGGATGGAAGGCAAAGTTTCGAGGCCTTAGCTGTTCGGACTCGCGAAATTTCACTTCCAACTGTCGTCGAGCCGGGCCGGTGATCTCCGCTTGAATTGGTCGACCAACTTTTCAAGGCTGGGAGCCGGCTTGCTCGAAGCTAACTGAACAGCCAACAAGAGACAGGTGAGCATGTTTTGAGTAGATCACAAAAAGGTTTGTTGCGACACGTATTACCAGCGATTCCGCAACCGAAAAAGTGAGTGGGGCGGAAAGGCTTGATTCTAACGGGCGCTGAGCGTTAGGGAGAGCAGGGGCGGAGCTACCAGCATAATCTGATTGTGATTTGGGGCTTGCATTGCCGGCATATCTTGTTTAGTATTGATACAAGACATGACATCGAGCCTCAGTCGTGCCAAACTGTCCGCTGGCGAACGCGAGTTGCGCTCGCAGCTGGCGCAGATGGTTTCCAGCAAGCGTTTTTTGCGCGGAGCGCTTTCGGAGCGCTCGAGCAAGTGCGGCAAACGGAACTGCCGCTGCGCCACCGGTGAAGGACACGCATCGCTTTACTTGGTGCAGAACGAAAACGGCAAGATCCGTCAGATCTGTGTACCCAAAGATCTGCACGAATTAGTGCGCAAGGCCGTGGGAGAGTTCCAACAGATGCAAGGCCTGCTGCAGGAAGTTTCCGAGTTGGAGTGGAAACGCCTGCAGATCGAAAAGAGATCATCACGCTCCGACGTCTAATCGCCTACGCCGACAAGGTGTTCGGGTTCACCGGCGGCATCGTGGCCGGAGTGATGGACGGGCGCAAACTGCCGCGTATTCCAACCGGACTGGTTGTACAAAGTGTGGCGGCTTTGTTTTGGGCTCGCCTGGGCAGTCTGAATGCGCTGGAACTCACGGCCCAATCCAGTTTCTTTCGGAAGTGGCTGGGCGCGCCGGTCTGTAGTGCCGATAGCGTGGGCCGGGTGGTGGCCTTGATGGAGCCCGCCGGAATACGGGCGGGCATTCACTCGCTGTACAGTCAGTTGAAGCGCAACAAGGCACTGCCAGATCAGAACGGATTGGGCGTTGCGGTCATTGATGGGCATGAGAGCCACGCCAGCTATCGCCGCCATTGCTCGGGATGTATGGAACGCACCATCGGAAAGGGCGCCGCCGCGCGTACGCAGTATTATCATCGCCAAGTGACGCTGATGCTGTTACCAGCAGCGCTCCCGGGCCAGATTGCGTTGCGTTTGCTGTTGGATCACGAACCACAGCAAAACGGAGAAGCCGAAGTCACGGCTGCTCTGCGTTTGCTCAAGCGGGTCCTGAAAACCTATCCGCGCGCTTTCGACCTCGTGTTGGCCGACGCGCTCTACTCCACCAGTACGATGTTCAACTTCCTTCTGTCTGAGGGTAAGCATATCCTCACCGTGCTCAAAGATGACCGCCGCAACCTATATCAAGATGCCGCCGCACAGTTTGCCGCTCTTGCGCCGACCGAAGGTAGTCTCGGCTCACGGAAGTGTTTGTGGTGGGATCTACCGGGACTGCTTTCCTGGCCTGCCGTGGATGCGCCGGTGCGTGTTATCCGTTCGGTGGAAACCCGAACGGTGCGCCGCCAACTGGACGGCAAAAAGGAAACGCTCACCAGCGATTGGGTGTGGGTCACAACTCTGCCTAGCGATTCAGTTCCGACGGCTCGCGCGGTTGCGTTCGGCCATCAGCGTTGGGATATTGAAAATCAGGGCTTCAATGAACTGGTCAACGGCTGGCATGCTGACCACATTTACAAGCACGACGCCAACGCCATAGAGTGCTTCTTGTTGCTGGCCTTCCTGGCCTGCAATCTGTTTCAAGCTTTCTTCGCCCGCAACCTAAAACCGGAGATCCGCAAGGGCTGCACCCGCGCCTTCTGGCCGTCTCTGATGGCCACCGAAATCCGCGCCGGAATCCCTTCCGCTCTCTCTCCTTGAAATCCTCATCGTTAGCTCGCTGTGCCTTCGCTCGACGGTTCTTCCACTTGTAGCATCTCCGCCCCTGTGCGCACCACCGCGTCCAAACTGCAAATTCCCGGCCCAGATCTCTCCACCGTTCTCAGCTAATAAACCT
>JANXXI010000378.1 GCA_025350695.1 Acidobacteriota bacterium | reverse complement strand
TTCACCCCCAGACCTTGGCTCACCAAAAGATATTGAGCGCGAACCATATCGTCGTACGTGTATTTGGGGAACCGCATGCGCATGCCGTCACTCGGCTTGCTGGACTTTCCATGGCCAATGCCATCGGGGAGGATGATGTAGTATTTGGTAGCATCCAACAGTTGCCCGGCGCCAAAGAGTGAGCCCGCGAATCCATCGGAAAGGAAGCCGTGCCCAGTTCCGGTGGTTCCATGCATGATGAGGACAGCGTTTCGGACAACGCCGCTTGCGTCGCGTTTTGGGGTGCCGAGAGTGGAATAATGTAACCGTAATTCCGCAAGAGCCTCCCTGGTGGTGAACGAGAAGTCTTTAGCAATCCAATCGCCTTCGGTGGGGCCAGGATAGGTGGCCGCGCGAAGACTGAAACAGAGTGGAACCGATAGAAGGAATGCGTGTTTGACCCAGTATGGAAGCAGCATGAATTATCGTATACTGTTTTGGATACAGTCTGTCAAGCTAGTGGCCATCCTATGAAACCCCTCTTCCTGATTCCGCTGTTGGCAGTATTGCCGCAGCTGCTTTCGCAACCCGTTTTCACCGATGTGTTTCCACCTGAGGAATACGCAACCAGGCGTGCCCGTGTAATGGAAAAGATCGGCGGCGGCGTTGCGATTTTGCAGGGAACTACGGAAAGGCCCGGCGAGCAGCCTCTGCGCCAAAGCAATCAGTTCTTCTACTTGACTGGCGTTGTGGAACCCCGCGCCATGCTGATTTTGGACGGGCGCACCAAGCGTTCCAATCTCTTTTTGAATCCACGCAATGAACGCCGCGAGAATATGATGTACGGGCCTGGTTTGTATCCTGGACCAGCGGCAGCCGCGGCAACTGGGATTGATGAGGTATTAGCACGCGACCAATTCAGAACCACGCTTGCCGAACTTGCCAGGGAGAATCGCGAGATCTACACAATCTTTCGCCCCGAAGTGCTGGGATCAGCTTCTTCTTCCGATCCGGCGGCGTTGGCGCGAAATACTCGCGAAGATCCATGGGACGGCCGCATGTCGCGCGAACAGGCGTTCGTGGAAAAGTTGAAGGTAGCCGCGCCCACTTCGTCCATCAAGGATCTTGATCCAATTTTGGATACGTTACGCGGGACCAAAAGCCCACGGGAAATCGCCATCGTGCGGGAAGCCACACGCATTGCGGGATTGGGAATTATGGAAGCGATGCGAGATTGCCGGCCCGGAATGTACGAATATGAACTTCAAGCCAGCGCGGAATATGTGTTCAAGAAGAATGGCGCCTATGGAGCGGCCTATTTCGCATTGATCGGGACTGGACAAAACACTTTCTACACGCACTATCACAGAAATACGGCAAAGATTCGCGATGGGGATCTGGTGCAGTTTGACTATGCGCCGGATTACAAAAACTACGTGTCGGATGTGACTCGAGTGTTCCCGGCCAATGGCAAGTTCACGAAACGGCAGCGCGAGCACTACAGCATTTACCTGCTTTTGTACCGGGCTCTGATGACTTCAATTAAAGTCCACGTAGCTCCGCGCGACATTATCAAGGTCGCGGTTGTGAAAATGGACGCCATCCTTGCATCCTTCCCATTTTCGGATGACCATATCAGGCAGGCTGCCATCAAATTTGTGGATAATTACCGCAAGAGCAGAGCGAACAGTCTGGGCCATTCAATTGGCATGGAGGTTCACGACGTTCGTAGTCCCACGGCGGCTCTTGAACCAGGCCAGCTCTTCACTATCGAACCAGGAATGCAGCTACCTGACGAGCATGAAGGTATCCGACTAGAGGATGTAATCCTGATCACGGAAACCGGTTACGAAAATCTATCGGCATTCGTGCCCATCGAAATTGCGGATATCGAAAAGCTGATGACGGAACCGGGGCTTGGCGATCCGCGGGAAAAGCTGAAATTGCCGAAGCGCTAGCTTTTCATTTGCCGGGATTGCCGCCGTAGAATTTCCAAGTTGTCTGATAATCCCTGGTTAGTTTCTGGTTCGTCAAATCCGCACGGAGCATTTCAATCGGAATGCGGTTCTCTCGAAGCACGGCATCGTGAAACTGGCGGTCGGTCATTTTCCCTGTTCCAACCAGTTCTTTCCGTAATGAATAAAGTTGCATTCCACCGAGTAAATATGCAGCTTGGTAAAGAGGGCCGTAGCCGCCCCCAAAAGAGCGCCGCACTTCTCCCACTGCGTTTTCACGCTCGTGCCCAACCCGGTCCACAAGAAAATCGATGCATTCATTCGGCGTCATCTTTCCCAAGTGGAAATTCAGCGAGAAGATAATGCGGGCGCAGCGATGCATTCTCCAAAACAAAGCACCAACGCGATCTTCCGGAGTTTTCTGAAATTTCATATCATAGAGCAGCAACTCCCAGTAAAGCGCCCAGCCCTCGGTCACAAACGGAGTGCCCCCTACCGCCGAACGATACGGCCGATGGCGTGCCGCCATGTATCCCTGTAGCTCGTGGCCAGGTATCAGTTCATGAAATACAGTCGCACGCGAGAAGGGAATGTTGTTGCCGCGCATACTCATCATTTTTTGTTCATAAGTCATGGAAGATACGGGGTAGGAGACACTAATCGTTTCTCCGCCGGTAAAAAATGGGTTCACCAACTGCCGGTCCGGCGACATCATTTCCATTCGCCATGTTTCATGCGCAATGGTAGGAACGGTAACCAGGTTGTGATCGTCAAGGAACTTTTCGGCCTCGCGCGCAAGCTCGCGGATCAGTTCGGGCTGTTTGCCTGGCTCAACGTACATGGTCTTGACTTTCTCCAAAGCCTTTTTCCATTCGTCGCCCAAACCCATTTCGCGCGAGGCGCGTTTCATTTCCATTTCGCACCACGCGAACTCTTTGTTGGCGATGGCAATTAACTCTTCTGGTGTGTAGGGCACCATTTCAAAGGCCAATTCACTCATTAGGGCTTCCTGGCCGATGGGATTACCGACAATGTCATCCGTCGAACCGGCGCGCGCCCCCGCCGTTGCAGCCGCGGCACGTCCGCCGCCCTGCCCACGCCCGCCTCCTTGCCCGCCTCCACCTTGTCCACGCGGTCCGGCAGGAGCCGGTGCGGCCACCTCAGTAACGGGACGTAGTCCTGCAACACGCTCACGGAGAAACGCCGTATAGCCCTGTAGCGCAGTCTCCACACTCTGATAGGATTCGCTTGCCCACCATGTAAAAAGCGGGTCGTAGTTCTCATAAAACGAGAACCATGACCGGAGAATGTTCCGCAACACGGCTACGTTCGCTGCCGCTCTGGTTCCAACAATTTTTACTTGCCCGCCGACGGCCGTTCTCAATTGTTGTTCCACAGCCTTGCGGCTGTTTTCAATTTCGGCAGCAAGCAGAGTTAGTTTCGCCGCTGCTTCCTGCGGTTTGAGGGGCGACGTCTTCTTTCTGGATTCCTCAAGCGTGAGTATTGTACCTGCGAAGGGCGTGTATGTGGCGGTTTCCGCCAGTGCCTTTGCGTCAAAATCAAGTTTTTTCAATTCGTGATCGAGGTAGTTGCGGAAAACGACATAATCCACCTTGCCGTCCTGGGGCATAGCATCGAAATCAATCCCGTTTAACCGTTCGCGCCAATCCGTCAAGAACCGCTTCATGCGACTGGCGCGGGCAGGGTCCAGATCCACGGTGTAGTAGCGCAACAAACTGCCGCGGTCCAAGCTGAATGTTTCAATGAGGGGCCGCATTGGGCTTGCCGAAAGATCGAGATCAGCGGCACGGGATTGGCGCGCTGTTTGAGAGGAAAGCGGGATGGCGCCGGCCAGCAAAACAAACCATAGGATCGCAAAGACTTTGTTTTTCATATTGGATACGGAAGTGTATCCAAAAAGTATATCAGGGGCAGGTACGGCTAGTCAGGAAGGCGGTGGACCCGATGCGGAATACTACCAACTACCGCGTTCTCCTATTGTGTCAATAACCCGGGAAAGCCGTTCGGCACCATTTTCCCAATTCAATTGAATACCCTTCTCCGCCGCATCCGGCTCTCCGTTGGAAATCGCCCGGATGATCTCATTATGTTCTTCAACGGACGTCCCTAATTCGTCGAGGATTGCACTTGCGTAAAGCCGCCAATACCGCTCAGCTTGCGGTTGAGTCGACTTGTGCAGTTCCAACAACCGTGGTCCCGCGCTGGCCTCCATTATTTCGCTGTGAAAGCTCATGTCCAGATCGAATATGCGATTGGGATCCCTGCGCCGGGCTTTTGCTAAATCAAAAAGCCCTTCGTTCAGTTCCGTCAGCCGGCGGATGAGTTTGTTCCTTTTGGCTGGCGCCAGTTGAGCAGTGAGCCGGGCGCCCAACCCTTCAATGTGTCCAATAATGGAGTAAAGTTCCTGGGCATCTTCTTTCGTGAGCGGGGCCACGGTCATACGGCTCTTGGTGCCATTGCCCGAGGCCATTACGTAACCTTCGCGCTGTAGCCAATGCAGAGCACCACGGACGGGTGTGCGGCTGTATCCCAAACGATCAGCCAGATCCGCTTCGATTATCCAGGTGCCGGGGGAAAGTTTGCCTCTAACGATCATCTCGCGAATCTCGTGAAAGACCAGATTCATGCTGTTCCCGCGTGGAGCGGGATCCTGTTTGCCTTTTGAGGTGCGTGTGGTTACAAGCGGGGTTGCCATTCTTCTCAGTTCCTATGGTAGTTTATAAGACCCGGGGCATGTTTAGAAAGCTAATCTGTTGTATGCTCAATCCGGTTGAATGTCGACATAATCCCCAGGAACTTAGCGCGGTTCAAAATGGTTGTTATTGGATTCACGTTTGTATACAATAAAAAGAGAACATGCGGCGCATCCACGTTATCGATTCCCATACGGGGGGCGAGCCCACAAGAGTAATAATTTCCGGCGCACCCGATCTTGGGGACTCCGCAATGGCTACCAGGTTGGAATGCTTCCGCGCTCATCATGACCGGTTCCGATCCGCCGTAGTCAACGAGCCGCGCGGATCGAATGCAATGGTAGGAGCACTGCTCTGCAAACCTGTCGACCCGACGTGCACAGCGGGGGTGATTTTCTTCAACAATGTCGGCTACCTTGGCATGTGCGGCCATGGCATTATTGGTCTCGGCGCAACGCTTGCGTATCTTAACCGAATTGTTCCGGGCCAGCATCGCATCGAAACACCTGTTGGTGTCGTCGGTATGGAACTCCATTCCACGGGTGAGGTCACTGTCAGTAATGTCCCAAGCTATCGAGCTTCAAAGGCGGTAACCGTGCATGTCGGGAACCTTGGACCAGTGACGGGCGACGTTGCCTGGGGAGGCAACTGGTTCTTCCTCACCGACGCTCCGTGCGAACTTGAATTAAAGAACCTGGAAGAGCTGACTGATTACACTTCGCGCGTCCGGCGGGCACTTACTGAAAATGGAATCAAGGGGAGTGATGGTGGAGAAATTGACCATATCGAAGTATTCTCAACCCCGAAAGATCCGGCAAACGATTCCCGCAATTTCGTCCTTTGTCCAGGCAAGGAGTATGACCGTTCCCCGTGTGGAACCGGCACCAGTGCCAAGCTCGCCTGCCTGTTTGACGATGGAAAACTGGCAGAAGGCGAAGTGTGGCGGCAGGAAAGTATCATTAGTACAGTATTCGAAGGATCAATCCGGGTTCAGGATGGAAAGCTGTACCCGCGTGTAAAAGGTTCTGCATTTGTGAGTGCGGATTCCGTTCTGGTTTGCCAGGAAAATGATCCATTCAGATGGGGCATCCGCGGATGAGTCCGGCGAATTATGACGCTGTTGTAGCGGGGGGTGGCATTGTGGGCGCTGCCTGCGCGCACGAGCTTGTCCTGTCAGGTATGCGTGTGGCGCTGGTTGAACCGTCAGTGATTTGCGGCGGCGCGACCGCGGCGGGAATGGGCCATCTTGCCGTGATGGACGATTCCGAAGCGCAGTTTGCACTTACCCGGTATTCCCAGCTTTTGTGGAAAGAATTGGCGCAGCGGCTACCTGTCAGCGCCGAATACTCCGCCAGCGGCGCCATATGGGTGGCTGCAGACGCCGAGGAAATGGCGGAGGTTGATCGCAAACACCGTTTTTATAGCCAGCGTGGTGTGCCTGCTGAAATACTAGATGCTCAGGAGCTTGCCGAAGCAGAACCTAATCTGCGCCCTGGACTTGCTGGGGGTCTCCTGTTACCGGATGATGGTTTGGTCTACCCACCTTGTGCCGCACGTTTTCTGATGGGTGAGGCCGTTGCTTCTGGATTGCAAATTTACCATGGCAGAAGAGTTGTCCAAGTAACCGGCAACGGTGCGCAACTTGACGACGATGCTTTTCTTTCCGCTACATTCACTGTTATCGCAACTGGGGCAATGGCCGGAAAGATGTTCCCCGCCATCAACGTTCAACCTCGCAAAGGGCACCTGTTGATCACGGACCGCTACCCGGGGTTTCTCCGCCGTCAACTCATCGAACTCGGGTATTTAAAGAGCGCGCATTCCTTGGATGTCGATTCGGTTGCATTCAATGTTCAACCGCGATTAACTGGACAATTACTAATCGGATCCTCGCGCCAATATGGTTCGGAGGATCCGGCTGTGGATAACCACATTCTTCAAGCGATGCTTCAAAGGGCGATAGAATACATGCCCGGGCTGGCTGGGCTTTCAGCCATCCGCACGTGGACAGGCTTCAGAGCCGCAACCCCGGACAAGCTCCCGTTGATCGGCATTTGTCCCGGCTACGAAAACGTCTATCTTGCCACTGGGCACGAAGGTCTCGGAATCTCAACCTCGCTTGCTACTGGTAAGATCCTGGTGGACCAGATTCTGAACCGGGAGTCGGCGATTTCGCGGGAGCCGTATCTACCAGAAAGAGTTTATGCACTGCATGGCTGAAACTACTTCCCTTTTCGTCAATGGCAGGGTGGTTGATGTTCCAAACGGAGCCACAGTTGCCGTAGCGATTCTGACTGCCGGCGAGTATACGTTTCGACGATCCGTGTCTGGTGAACCGCGCGGGCCCGTTTGCGGAATGGGTGTTTGTTTTGAATGCCGAGTCACAATCGATGGGACGTCCCAGTGCTTAAGTTGCCAGACAGAATGCCGGAATGGCATGAAAGTAACCATTAGTGATGAGCATAGAAACCAGTAAGGCCGGGATCGTCATCGTAGGCGCAGGCCCGGCTGGAATCGCCGCTGCTGTAAGTGCTGCCGCATGCGGCAAGCGGGTCACAATACTGGATGACAATCCTGCCGAAGGTGGTCAGATCTGGCGTGGAGGGCGGGCCAAGGCAAGTACGGCGAAGGCGGCTCGTTGGTTCGCGAAACTGAAGAATAGCGGCGTTACCGTTCATGCCAGCAGTCGGCTAATCGACGCCAACTCCATAGCATGCACGCTCCGGGTGGAGACCGCGAATGCCGCGCTAACAATTGAATACGGCGAGTTGATCCTGGCCACTGGCGCCCGCGAATTGTTTCTTCCTTTTCCTGGTTGGACGCTACCAAATGTTATGGGCGCGGGCGGGCTGCAAGGCCTGGTAAAGTCTGGTCTGCCAGTGAAGGGGAAGCGGGTGGTGGTGGCAGGATCTGGGCCTCTGCTCATGGCGGTTGCATCACAGCTTCGGAAACACGGCGCCATTGTGCCAATGATTGTGGAGCAGGCGAATCTAACTAGTCTGGCTCGTTTTGGAGTCAGTCTCGGCGGGCATCCAGGAAAGCTTTGGCAAGCCATTACGCTGAAAGCCTCTCTCGGCTCCACTTCTTATATGACGGGTTCGTGGGTGAAAGCGGCGGAAGGCGAGGACAAAGTGAATCGCATTCAGATCCAAACTGGCTCAAAGATCCGCACCGTGGATTGTGATTATCTTGCCGTAGCATACGGGTTCACTCCAAATACCGAGCTGGCGCAATTGCTGCATTGCAATATGAAAAACGGTTTTGCCGCGGTGGATGATTATCAGCGCACATCTGCCCAGGGAATTTTCTGCGCCGGGGAATTGACTGGGCTTGGCGGTGTGGACCTTTCTCTAGTCGAGGGCGAGATTGCCGGATATGCCGCATCCGGCCGGGACGACCTTGCACGGAAACGTTTCCCTGTTCGCGAAAGAGCAAGGCAATTCGCCGATGGCCTCAATCGAACTTTTTCACTTCGTCCAGAATTGCGCGCATTGCCGGACTCACAAACCATTGTTTGCCGCTGCGAGGATGTGCGGTATGGAACGTTGCGTCAAGCCGATTGCTGGCGGGCGGCGAAACTACATCATCGTTGTGGCATGGGGCCTTGCCAGGGGCGAATTTGCGGCCCGGCAACACAATTTATTTTTGGCTGGAAACAAGAATCGGTCCGTCCGCCCGTTTTCCCGGCGCGTATTTCCAGCCTGGTTTTGGAATCAACTTACACGATTGAGGAAGGTGTTAATAAATGACCATGAAGTGGAGCGGCGTAATACCCGCCATGACTACAGCGTTTCATGAGGACCTGTCTGTAGACCATGATTTCCTGGCCCGCCATTGCCAGTGGCTGGTCGATAGCGGCTGTGCGGGCATCGTCGCACTTGGCTCTCTGGGCGAAGGTGCGACACTCACGTCGACGGAAAAGCTTGCTGTGCTGAAGACTGGCGTCAAGGCACTCAGTGGACGTGCGCCAGTGGTGGCAGGCATCTCCGCCCTTAGTACGGCCGAAGCCGTTTCTCTTGCGAAGGCTGCGGAGGACGCCGGTTGTAGCGGCCTGATGGTGCTTCCGCCCTATGTTTATCTGGGTGACTGGCGGGAAAACAAAGCCCATGTCTCGGCGGTGATTTCTGCTACCAAACTCTCCTGCATGCTTTATAACAATCCAATTGCCTACAAAGTTGACTACGTTCCCGAACAGGTGGCGGAGCTATTGGCTGAGCATGAAAATTTGCATGCCATCAAGGAATCCAGTGCCGATGTGCGGCGGGTAATGGCGCTGCGCGCACTTTGCGGAGACCGTCTGCGCATCCTTGTTGGTGTGGACGATGTGATTGTCGAATCCATTGCGGCGGGTGCGGCTGGCTGGATCGCCGGTCTGGTCAATGCGTTTCCCAAGGAATCCGTGGAACTGGTCCGGCTTGCAAGCAACGGCGATACCACGGCAGCGTTCAGGCTCTATAGTTGGTTCCTGCCGCTCTTACGATTGGACACGGTTCCCAAGTTTGTTCAACTAATCAAGTTGGTGCAAGAAGAGGTTGGCATGGGTAGCGCGCGGGTCCGTCCTCCGCGTTTGGAGCTGGCAGGTGCGGAACTGGCCGAGACGAAAAAGGTGATCGCAAACGCGCTTGCAACTAATCCAATGAAGTAACTCAGCTGGTAGCCGCATTGAGGGAAACATTACAATGGCAAAGCCGGAAGCAGTACCAACGGATTCACCTGGGGCTCCAAGCTTAGTTCGAGGCCTCGGGCTATTCGATTCGATAATGATTGTGGTTGGGGCCATGATCGGCTCTGGAATCTTCATCGTGCCTGCCGAAATGGCTCGCAACGTGGGAAGCCCTGGCTGGCTATTAGTAGCCTGGGCGTTTGCTGGAGTGCTTACCGTTGCCGCCGCACTCTCTTACGGCGAACTCGCCTCTATGATGCCGGAAGCCGGTGGAATGTATATCTTCCTGCGGGAAGCGTATTCTCCAATTGCAGGTTTCCTGTATGGCTGGACTCTCTTCACCGTCATTCAGACTGGAACCATCGCCGCAGTGTCGGTGGCTTTTGCGCGATTCTTCGGGTTGATTTGGCCGGTTATTTCCGAGAATAATTACCTCATCGAACCGATCCGTGTCTCTCAAGGCTACGCTGTTTCGTTGTCAACGGCTCAAATCACCGCGATCACGGTGATTCTCATATCCACTTGGACGAATAGCCGTGGATTGAACTATGGTAAATTCATCCAGAACCTTTTCACCAGCGCCAAGCTCCTCGCGCTGTTCGCGTTGATCGTCTTAGGCTTCACTGTGGGTTGGAATCCGGCCGCTGTTCATGCCAATTTCGGCGACGTTTGGACACCACGAGGCGTTAGTCCAATTGCGGCGAGCTTGTCGGCAGCCTCTACTTTTGGACTGATTGTGGCTATCTGCGTTTCCCAATCAGGCTCGCTGTTCTCAGCGGACTCCTGGCATAACATCACCTTCGCGGGCGGTGAAGTTCGCGATCCCCGGCGCACTCTTCCCGTTGCGTTAGGTTTCGGCAGTGCGCTTGTAATCCTGCTATACCTGCTCGCCAACGCCGCTTATCTGGTGGTGCTGCCATTCGAGGCGATTCAAAATGCACCTGCTGATCGCGTGGCAACGGCAATGATGGCGGCCATGTTTCCAGGATGGGGTAGTACACTGATGGCCGCAGCCATCATGGTCTCCACTTTCGGTTGCGTAAATAGCCTGGTACTTGCGGGTCCGCGCGTATACTATGCGATGGGATTGGACGGACTCTTTTTCCGCAAAGCGGCGGCCCTCAATCACGCCAAAGTGCCTGCCTGGTCGCTGATGATCCAATGCATTTGGTCCGTTGCGCTAGTGCTTCCGCGTACGTTCAACAGCCAAAGCGGGCAGTACGGAAACCTCTACAGCGATCTGTTGGATTACGTAATATCCGCCGCGTTAGGATTTTATATTCTCACCATCGCAGGCGTGTTTCGGCTTCGCGCGAAGCGTCCACATGCAGAGCGCCTCTATCGTGCTTTCGGTTACCCGGTTGTGCCCGCCTTGTACATAGCCGGCGCCGCCGGGGTGCTGCTCAGCCTGTTTGTCTATCGACCGGCTACCACCTGGCCGGGATTGGCGATCGTGCTGTGCGGCCTTCCGGTTTATTGGTTCTGCAAGCGGCAAGTGGCCAGCTAGTGTGGCTGAGAAGCTGAATTGGGGGCAGCCCACTGGCCTGCCGCCCCCCATTCGGATTCTCAACTAACTTATGGGACACCACACTAGGGTTATCTACCACGAGCAAGAGCCAAGTCCACTCCCGCTGTTCTAAGAACTGGTCCCGCTGCGACAAAGGCCGCTTTCGGCGCTTTCATCCGAACCCCGTCAAAGACAAAGAATCGCACGGAAGCATCCACGCCAATCTTCAAAGCGGCATTCTTCTTCAGAATGTCCGCAATCAATTGATAGGGACTGTCGTCTTCCTGCCAGACTCGAATGTCCTTTCCAATCCGAATGAGTTCGCGCGCACGCATCTCTTCAAACCCCGGTAGAACGTACGCCGGATCGCCTTGTAGCGGTACCACCACCGCGAAGGCGCGCTCGCTCCGGCCCCATCGAACTCCGGTGAGATACATCATCGCCGGCCCCGGTTCCAGCAACAGGGCCTGTATTCCGGACGCCTTCATGGCATCCTGCACTTTTGCAATCCGCGCTTGTAAGGTTGCATCAGTCAAAGTATTGGTTGATTGCGGCATGAATTATCCAAAGGGTTGATCAATTGATGGGCTCGGGTTGCTGAACATTTGAGGACCATCCTCGGTGATGTACATGCAATCCTCAAGACGGATCCCGAACTCTCCATAAATGGCGATCATCGGCTCATCGCTAAAGCACATGCCGGGTTGTAGCGGCGTTTTGTTGTCTTTAACCAGGTAAGTCCATTCGTGGATATCCAGGCCGATGCCGTGCCCTGTGCGATGCGGCAGGCCCGGAACTTTGTAGCCCGGCCCGAAGCCAGCGGCAGTGATGACGTTGCGTGCCGCGGCGTCCACCGATTCGCAGGTTGCTCCGGGCTTGGCCGCCGCGAAGGCGGCTGCCTGTGCCTTGTGTTCCAGGTCCCAAACCTGTTTTTGACGGGCAGTGGGCTTGCCGAACACCACGGTGCGCGTCACGTCGGATTGGTAGCCATCCACGCTGCATCCGTCATCGATCTGAACCACGTCTCCAATTTTCAATTTCTGCGGTTGGATGCTGCCGTGCGGGAAGGCTGTGTACTCACCGAAACTCACCGCTACATTGCCTCGAAAACCTAAAGCAGTGTAAGCAGCCGTTATGTTCCGGCGCAGGTCAATCTGGGTCATGCCTTCGCGTAGCGTGGCTAGACCGGCTCGATAAGCGGCAATGGTTACATCCGTTGCATGCTGCATCAGCGCAATTTCCGCGGGTGACTTAATAACACGGCATCCGGAAGTGACTGGATCGGCATTCACCATTTCTAAGGACGGAGAGATCTGCCGCAAGCCGTCAAAAATACTGAACGAAACGCCTTCCTCCAGCCCCAGCTTCTTAGTAGCACACTGTCTGTCAACCAGAATTTGTGCGATTATTTTCTCTGGCGCAGCACTGCCCGGCGTCCGGATGTCCGTGCCAAAGCTGATCTCCTTGCGAATTGTTGCTTCGTCGCTCCCGGGCACCACCCAAGCCAGCTCGCCTTGCGTCGGAATGACAAGGCCCAACGTGTTGCCGGAGCCCCTCCATTGCGTGCCAGTGAAATAGAACATGCTGCTGCCGCTTGTCATGAACACGGCTCCCAGATTGTTTGCCCGCATCAACTGACGGGCCTTCTCCAGGCGCTGCAACCGCTCTTCACGAGTGATTGGTTTTACTCCCGCTGTCATTGGGCTTAAGCTGCGAATGGAATCTGGAGCGGCCGTTGATTGAGTTCTCGCGACTTGTGTAAAAGCAGCCGCGCCTGACAGCAAGAAGGATCGTCGTCGCATAGGGTATTTATCCATCATCGGTTAGAAGCCTCCAGGGGTACAACCTCCAACATCCGCGGCGTGCCCAATGGAGCCGCCTGCCCATTGACTATTTTTTGGAGCGTCACGATATAGGTGCCCGGCGCCACCAGATTACCTAGGCGAACCCTTCCCGCCTGTGCTGCGCGGCCCGCGGCGGGAGGACCGTCTTCGGCATTTGTGTCCCCCGTTGGCGTTTGCGATCGAGACGGTGGGGCAGTGCGAAGATCCCAAACGGCGCGATGGATACCGGCTTTGGCCGGCACATCCAATTGCCGGATCACTTTTCCTTCGCCATCGGAAATTATCAGAATCGTTTTTGCTTCAGCAGGCTGATCTTCGCGCAGGTAATAAGTGACTAGCGCCCCGAACTTCGGATTGGGCGCCGAATCGCCCGAGGCTATCAGGTAGCCAATCTCTTCGTACAAGCGGGCCTTCCTGCCCGCGGCGAATAGTTCAGCATCCTTAACAAGCACTTCGGGCGTCAGTTGGCGGAGCGGCGAGTAGTCATCCAGCACATAGAATCCACGTCCGAAAGTTGCCGCCACCAGATCGTTCTCTCGCTTTTGGATTTGCAAATCGCGAAACGCAGCCGGCGCTGCACCGCTTTGCAATCTGGTCCAACGCACGCCTCCGTCAATGCTGAACGACAAGCCGAGTTCAGTCCCGATAAAAAGCAAATTCGGATTTACGTGGTCCTGAGCAATTGTCCAAACCGGATCCCTATCAGGCAGATTCCCAATGATCGGCCACCAAGTCCGTCCCAGATCCTGACTCTTACATACGTAGGGTTTGAAGTTGCCACGCTGGAAATCGTTGAAAGTAGCGAAGATCGTATTCTGGTCGTGCGGCGATGAGAATACACTTGTGACGTAAGTGGCATCTGGGACACCTGGAAATTTGCCGGTAAACCGCCAAGTGGCGCCGCCGTCTTCGGATATCTGAATCAAGCCATCGTCAGTGCCGAGAACCAGCAGCCCTTCCTTACGGGGAGATTCGGAGAGTGACGTTCCGTTCCCGAAGGTATCGGTGAACACGTGCTTCCACACGGCATCCGGTCCCCAAGTCTTGCCCATAACCGGGATCGAGTCGCGATCAATTTGCCGTGTCAGGTCGGGGCTGATCAGCTTCCAGGTGGTTCCGCGGTCATCGCTTCGGGCCAACCGGTTGCCCGCTACATACAGTCGTTTTTGATTGTGCGGACTGATAATGAACGGAATATCCCAACGCCATCGCAGCTTGGAGTTTTCTTCGCCAAAATCAGGATGGATGCTTGTGTTGACCCCTGTCTTCAAGTCCAGACGGAAGCAGTTCACGTTTTGCGAACAATGATAAACGATGGAGGCGTTTTCCTGATCGGCGCGCGACTGGAATCCATCTCCGCCGCCAGTCATCCACCAATCGGCCGCGCGGATTCCCGCACGCGAGTTCGTGCGAGATGGGACGCCCTGCGAACCATTGTCCTGAGTGCCGCCATAAATGTTATAGAACGGAAGCCCGTTGTCGGTAGACACACGATAGAACTGGATCACCGGTAAATTGTCGAAGTGCTTCCAGGTGCGGCCAGCGTCGTAAGATTCATAAAGGCCGCCATCGTTGCCGACAAGTAAATGATTGGCGTCACCGGGATCGAACGTGATGGAGTGATTATCGGAATGCACTCGCCACCCTGCAGGCTTAACGGTCTTGCCGCCGTCTTCGGTGACCTGTATTGCCACATCAACGGCGTAGACGCGATCAAACTGATGCGGATCAGGGTAAATCTCGCCATAGTATTGCGGGTCGACAACCATGTACCCGCTCATCTTGGACCAGGTAGCGCCGCGATCCTCAGACCGGAAGAATCCCCCTTCCTTGTTCGATCTCGATGTTGTCACAGTTGCATACACCACATCTGGTTTCTGAGGAGATACAGCGATGCCGATGCGTCCGGTATCCACCTTGGGAAGGCCGCTGGTGAGTTTGGTCCAATGTTCCCCACCGTCTGTTGACTTGAAAATAGCCGACTCAGGCCCGCCTGCGATGAGGATGCTGGTGTGCCGGCGACGTTGGTAAGAGGCCGCGTAAAGTAAATCGGGATTACGTGGGTCATATGACAAATCCGAAATTCCAGTGTTCTCGCTGATTTGCAAAATCGCCCGCCATGTTGTGCCGCCGTCGGTGGTTTTGTACAATCCACGATCCCCGCCCGGCGCCCACAATGGCCCTTGCGAGGCTACGTAGACCACATTCGAATTGCGTGGATCCACAATGATCTTTCCGATGTGCTCGGAGTTTTTCAGACCCATGTACTTCCAGGTCTTCCCCGAGTCACCGCTCCGGTACACTCCATCACCGAACCCGATCGCGCGTTGACTTTGATTCTCTCCGGTTCCGAGCCAAACGACGTCCGGATTGCCAGGGTCGATGGCAATGCATCCGAGCGAATAGGAACCCCCACTGTCGAAGATTGGCTGCCAATTGAGCCCACGGTTGAATGTCTTCCACAGACCTCCCGCGGCAGTTGCTACATACCAGATGCTTCGATTCCGTGGATCCACAGCAACATCCGCAACGCGGCCCGACGAAGAGCTGTTGGCGATATTCCGTAGTTCCAGTTCCTTCAAGGCGTTTGCGTTCAATGGGAATCGCGCGGCCGATTGGGCTTGAATGTTCAGGGAAAGGGCGAGAAGCAGGAAAAGCGCAAAGGGCCCGGCGGCGGACCCCCAATATTGAAAGGAACACGAAGTTTCTCGCCGCCGAGGCTCCGTTTTGCGCGTGTTCCTTAGAAGAGTATACAGAATATGATTCTGAATCAGCGTGGGACGGGTGTTGGTTGCAAAGCGAAATATCATAAAGATCCAATGTCTATCCGATGTATGCAATATTGTATCCTATGGCGCTTCAGCTTGTTCATGCCCGGCTTCATACTGGATCTGGCGATTCGGAATGGAAGTGGCAACCGCCGGTCGCTGGATGATGTGATGCGCTCGCTGTAACCAGACTTATTACAAAGGGAAGCAATGCGGATTCTCCGGCGAAGAATTTAGCGCGGAATGTGAAACGGCGGCCGGCGTCAACCTGGCCGAAGGTTTTCGAGTACGCGGCATCAGCGCGCCAAATGGACTGCGCAGAATTCCTTACTTACCGGGGCTGACCATTGAGGCTAGTTGCCGATGTGATTGCCGATTCGCCGCTGAGCGAAAGCGGGATTGCAACGCGGTGATTCCTTGTTGGGCAAAGGAGCCAGGGGACAATTTGCTGCTTAAGCTTGGCAGCGGGAACGTGGATGCTGTATTGCAGCTCTCACCGTTGTGGACCTACACTATTGGCGAGCTCAATTCTATGCAGGCGGCGATTCAAGCAGGCTGGACCGGATTGCACCCTTAACGGCGTAAGAGTGGAGAGTTGGTGAAATGTCTAACACATGTCTGTATACAATCGTGTATACTATCCAGCGTGTGTATACATCCTGCACACTTGGGGGCGCCGTGGTAAGAGCTCGTGACACTGGATACGCATTGCTTGTTTTCCTTTTGTTGACGGCGGTCGTTTCCGCCCAGAGGACTACCGGCGAGATTAAGGGCATTGTTCAAGATCCCGGCAACGCAATGGTGCCGAAAGCGGCAATAACCGCCAAGGATCTATCCACGGGGCTATCTTACTCGACGGTATCTGGTTCCGACGGCGCCTACATCGTGCCGAATTTACTTCCAGGCTCCTATTCCGTCACCATCAGCGTGCCGGGTTTTCAGACTTCCGTAATCGACAGGGCCGTTGTAGAAACCGGCCGCTCCATCGAACTGCCGGTGAAACTGACGGTAGGCGCTGTGACCCAAACAGTGGAAGTGATTGGCTCGGCTGTAGCCCTCGAAACGACATCGAATCGCGTGGCTAGCACTGTGCGCAATGACTATATCAAGGAACTGCCGTTGGACGGCCGCGACGTGCTTCAATTCGCCACCCTCTCAGCCGGGTACACCGCTGGCACTTTCAACGGACTCTTCCAAGGCGCCCTTAACGTCAGCCTTGATGGAACCAACGTCGGCGATACGCGCTACAAAAGTACCAACGGCTTCGCCTCCTTGGTCCCTTTGCGCCTTGACGCAATTGAAGAGGTAACTGTTTCCAGTTCCGGTCTGGGGTCGGACGCGGCGGCCGGCGGCGCCATGACCATTCAGTTCACTACCCGCCGCGGCACCAATAAATACCGCGGAAGTATTTTTGAAGAAGTGCGCAATGATGCCTTCAACGCTACCGATTTCTTCATCAACATGCGCGGCCTGCCTAAGCCACAACAACGGCTCAACGATTTCGGCGGCAGTTTCGGCGGTCCGCTGAAGATCCCAGGCGTGCCGTACTTGAAGAATAAGGTGTTCTTTTTTGTGAACTACGAAGATGCTCCGGTGCCTGGTGCAACCACGAAAACGGCCACAGTTCTGCTGCCGTCAGCGCAAAGTGGCGACTACACCTATAAAGGGACTGACGGCAATCTCCACACTGTCAATGTGCTCTCTCTAGCAGGCGCGGCGGGATATGGCACAAGCCTTGATCCAACCGTGAAGACCGCCCTAACTACTATTAACGGCACGTTGGGGCAGGGCACATTGCTGCCGATCGCCAACAATTACTTCCAACAAACGCTCAATTGGAAGACCCCCACTAGATCGCGCAATCAGTTCCCAACGGCGCGGTTAGATCATCAAGCCAGCAACAAAACCGCGTATCATCTGGCCTGGAATCTCCGGCATTTCCATCAGGATCCGACTGGCCCCTCCTATCCGAGGTTGTCCGGAGCATCGGGGGAAAGCAAAGAGACCCATTACGCCCTGTCAAATGGTGTGGACACGACCTTTACGCCATCCATATTCAATTCCTTCAAGTTCGGAATTCAGAATAGTATCACCGGGCTCAACATTGGAAATGACATCCATCAATGGGCGTCGCAGGGCGATAAAGCAATCATCTTCGGCAGCGGCATTTCGCCGTTCATCCCCAATGCCCACCCTACGATTCGCGGCAATCCCGCTTACACTTATTCCGACGATTTGAATTGGGTGAAGGGCAAGCATACATTCAAGTTCGGCGTCGCCGGCATCACAACGCGCTTTTATGAGAACGACTATTACCAAAATGCCGGCGTGCTCAATTACACTCTGGGTCTGGCCACTAACGACCCGCTGCAATCGGTATTCGTGGCTCAAAACTTCCCGTTCATCCAATCCACGGGCCTCGCCGCGCCAGCCGCCTTATATGCCACTCTCACAGGCCGCGTTAGCCAGATTCAAGGATTCCAAAACATTGACGAAAAAACGCGGCAGTATCAAAAGTTTGCGCCGCTTGTCTATCGCGAAAAGTATTCGTCTTGGGGCTCCTACTTCCAGGATTCATACCGGTTGCGCCCAACCTTGACCCTGAACTACGGCTTCCGCTGGGAATTCACAGGAGTCATGAACAACACAAACGACACATTCATGGCTCCTGTTGTGGAGGATCTGGTAGCTCCTTCCAAAGGCCCCTTCCAGCCTGGCGTCTTCTCCGATATCAACCACGTACCTGCCATCGCGCAAAGGTCGCGGACTTACGCGCCCGATCGCATCAACCCCGCGCCAAACTTCGGCTTTGCATGGAATCCTCGCGCGGGCGGCGGTCTCAAAGGTAAACTGCTGGGCCAGAGTAACACAGTGATTCGCGGCAGCTATGGCATCGCTTATTTTGACGAAGGATTGAATGGCTATTACTGGTCCAACACAAATGCTGGTAACTGGCAAGGAATTTCCGCCTCGCCGGGCTCTGAGTTTGTTGCAGGCGCCCTGACGCTGCAATCGCCTAGCCCCAAACTGCTGGTTGCGCCAGCCAGTTTTACTCCGCCCTTCGCCGAATCTCAATTCGCCTTCCAGGGGTATGATGTCTCCACAACCGCTGGCAAGTACAATGGTCCAGGTAAGCTGCCTACGATGCGCAATCCTTACGTACAAACCTGGAACTTCGGTATCCAGCGCACGCTCAGTTCCAGCACACTCCTTGAGGTTCGCTACGTAGGTAATAAGACTACTCACAAGTGGCGTGAGTACGCCATAAGCGAGGTGAACGTATTGGAAAACGGATTCCTCAAAGAATTCCAAAATGCGCGGAACAACCTGGCAATCGCCAACGGCATCCCCGTGGATCAACTCGCCAGCGCTACTTTGAGGGTTTCCAACTTCGCCAATACTGGCCTGCCCGGGCAAGTGGCGCTCCCGATTTTTCAGACGGCTTTCGGCGCCAATGGCTCAAATGCGGCCCTGGCATCTGGGTCGGCCTTTGCCAGCGGAACATTTGTTCGGAACTTGCAACTAGGACAGATTGGAACACTGGCAGCTACTCTGCAAGGAGGAAGCAATCCAACTTACTATTGCCGGATGGTGGGGGCCAATTTCGGGCCCTGCGCGGACCGTGGCTATACAGGGGCCAGCCCATATCCAATGAACTTTTGGGTCGCCAATCCTTACGTGGCGCAGAACGACAACACCAACGATAGCTCCTGGGGCAACTATCATGGCCTGCAGGTGGAACTGCGGCAGCGCTTGCATCATGGCCTTACGGTAACCGGCACGTATACCTGGTCGCATGCGCTAACAGACATGCCAACGCAATCCAATGCCAGCGGCAACGTGCTCAACTACACTACCATTCGCAATTTTAGCCTCGATAAAGCCCCGCTGAGCAACGACCGGCGGCAAGCCTTCCGCTTCTATGGCACTTACGAATTGCCCTTCGGCTCAGGCCAAAAATGGGTGCCCAATAACCCAGTGTTGAGCCGCGTTCTGGGTGGTTGGACAATCGGCTCAATCGCAACTATTGTTTCCGGAGCTGAGACTTATCTCTCCGGCGGCTACCGTACTCTGAACAACATTGGCGATGGGGGTGTGAATCTGCAAGGCCTGCCGCTTTCGCAATTCCGCGATATGGTGCTGGAAGCTCCACGCAATAATCAAGCCGGCACTTTCTCGTTGACACGCGTTGATCCGGCGCTGCTCAACTCCGATGGCACGGCCAACCAAAAATACTTCGCACCTTGGACCACCGCCGGTTCTATCGGCCAGAGAATTTACATGACCGGCGCTTGGTTCTGGAGTTTGAATGCGTCTGTAAACAAAGATATACGATTGAGTGAGAGGTTCCGCTTCACGCTACAGGCTGAGTTCTTGAACGTGTTAAACCATCCGGAATTCGATTTGCCTACTCTCAACCCTACATCAACCACTTTCGGCCAAGTCACCAGTAGCATGGTGGCCCCACGGAATATACAACTTCGGGCCTATTTGCGATGGTAATTACCAATACTTTCATGCGAAACCGGTTCGCGATTGCTGCGTTCGTTTTCCTGACAATAGCTTTCGCGATTGTACTTGCTGACCGTCCGGCCATTGCAGAAAAAATTCTGAAAGTGGGCTCGGTGACGGTTCACAGCGCCACTACCGTTGACCTTTCGCCGCCGCTCGGTTCCCTCAGCCCCAAGAAGTCAGATATCCCCGCACTGGGTTGCAAAGCAAATCCCAGTGGTTGCGGAACCTCGCCGGAACCTGAAGAGGAGGCTGATGAGGATCAGCCACCACAAATAACGCAATCAGGCCAGAACGCCCAGCGGCCTAGTCCACCGCCTGCAATACCCCCCGCGCCACCGCCGATTCCCCCTGCCGGGTTAGCCGTGGAACAGCGTACCCAGGGCTCACGTCCAGCCGCGGCAACCGTCGCCAGTTTCGATGGTATGGGCTTCGGATTCAACGGCCCGCAAGGCCAGACGCGACCCGCGGGTCTTGACAATAGTCTGGCCGTGGGTCCGAACCACATCGTTCAGGTCATCAATGGCGCGGGGATTGCCGTCTACACGAAGAAGGGCGTCCAGTTCGATGTAACCGGGAGAGTGCTCTACGGGGCTGTGCCGTCACGAACGGTATTCAAGGATTTTGGTGGTGCATGCGAAGCGGCCAATTTCGGCGATGTGGTAGTGCGTTACGATCAATTGGCGGATCGTTGGCTTTACGTAATGCCGATCTTCCAACGGATTGCCGGGCGCCCCGAAGAACCTTATTCAGTATGCTACGCCCTCAGTCAGGGCGCCGATCCTCTCGGTTCCTACCATCGTTACGAATTCCGCCGCAAGCTTTTCCCCGATTACCCGCGGCCAGCCATTTGGCCCGATGGCTACTATGTCCCAACCAGCACTGGTGACAATATCATTCAAAAGCACGTCTGCATTGTTGATAGAAGCGCCATGCTTCAAGGCAAACCGGCCACTGAGCAATGCCTGATCATCGATGGCGTGAATTTTCTGAACAACGCGGATATCGACGGCATGAATCTTCCTCCGGCAGGTGCTCCCAACATCATGATGGCCGCAGGCGGCACTCAACTGAAACCACCCATTTCAACGAAACAGATTTTGGAGGACGACGGTATCTATGTCTGGAAAGTGCACGTGGATTGGCAGGATTTTTCGAAAACCGCAGCAGCAGGGCCGGTCAAGATTCCGGTTGCTCCCTACCACTACCTTTGCAGTGGTCAGTTGACTAACTGCGTCCCACAGCCAGGCGTGACGACGCGTCTGGACGCCCAGGGCGACAAGCTCATGCAGCGGCTGATCTACCGCAATTTCGGCGACCACGAATCCATGGTTGTCACACACTCCGTCAACAGTTCACCGGGAGCTGCCGGGGGAGTGCGCTGGTACGAGTTCCGCATGAATCCCAAGGGCGACCCCACCTTGTTTCAACAAGGAACTTACGCGCCGGACGAATCCTACCGCTGGATGGCAAGTGCCGGAATGGATCGCATGGGTAACATTGGAATTGGATATTCATTCGGAGGAATATCCAATTTCGTAGGGCAGCGCTTTGCAGCACGCATGGCAGGCGACCCGCTGGGCCAGTTGAGTGTGCAGGAAACGATATTAGTGGAAGGCAAGGGTGTGCAAACGCGCGGCAATCGTTGGGAGGACTATACGACGACTGCCATGGACCCGGCTGACAATTGCACTTTCTGGTACGTGGGCAACTATTACAAGGAAGGTGCGGCAGCCCTTACTACTAAGATCGGCGGTTTTCGCTTGAACGGCTGCCTGCATCGGACCTTGAGCGGTTCTGCGTTTTATGACCGAAATCACAACGGCAAGCGTGACGAAGGCGAACCAGGCCTGCCTGGAGTGCAGGTCGCATATGCAGGCCTCAATTCCGGGAAAGTGAAGACTGCTTTGAATGGCTCCTTCTCAGTATCCTTGCCCGCCGACCCTCTTTACGGTTCTGCGTCATACACTGTTTCCTCCGAACCTTCATCCCGTTCTGGTTGGACGCAAACCTCAAAGACCCTAACACTTTCACTAGTGGATGGCGCCATCGCCTCTGTGGATTTCGGCAACGCCTGCACTGAACCAAACGGCGGCGGCGCCCCACCCAAATTCTGGCAAGGCGGTAAGGGCAAGGCCATTCTCAATGCCAATTTTCCGGCTTGGAGCGACCTTATCAATTCCCGGTTCCCTCTCAACCTGCCAGGCACTGCTAGTTCAGCATACGACCAATTCAAGAAGTGGCTGGATAAGCCTTCCATTTCCACCCAACTTGCCGCGTTGACTCTGAATATCGGGTTTGGCCGGCAGAGTAGTAAGGTCTTTGTTCAGGATCGTTTGAAGGGTGACTGGCTTTCTATTGAATCACTGATCGTAAGGATTGCGGAGCAAAACCCAGCCGCTGCTGAAAACTCTAGGCCTCTAGTAGAAAGGTTGAACGGCAATAAGGAGCCTGTTACGCCTCCCGGCCCTGCCGGGTGCCCGGTGTTCTAGTGAGCGGGGGGATCGAAGACCGCCAACTCCGAAGAGGGGTGCGCGACTTAAAAGTGGAGGTTAGGCCGCCCGACGTCCCTCCCAGTAGCTTTCGAGGCGACCGTTGAGGTGAGCGCAACGCAGGGCGAGGATAGAGTTGGCACCTTTGACGGTCCAGAACATGCCGGACTGTTTGAG
>JANXXI010000253.1 GCA_025350695.1 Acidobacteriota bacterium | reverse complement strand
AGAAATAGTACTGAAGTATTTCAGGAAATAGGATCACCAATGCACCGCTATAAACGATCAATTCGCCATCTTCTCCCCGCAGCCCTATCGCTCGGGGTCCTCACCTTCGCCCAATCTCCACAAGCCAACAACTCCGTGAAGATCAAGGACGAAGAGGGCAAGAATGTACCCAATCCCAAGATCGAATTGATCCACGCGAACGACAATTCCAAATCAAAGAAAGGCGACGGCGACAGCAACGGCGACTTCGTCCCTGCCAACCTGGACGACGGCGATTACAAAGTTTGCGTCAACATGCCCGGCACCATGTACATCAACCCCTGCCAGTGGAAGAAGAATCCACCCACCGTCAACGTCAAGAACGGCAAACTCCCCGGCAATTTCAGCGTCACAGCCGAACGCGGCGTTACCTTCAAAATCCACGTCAACGATCAGTTCGGAAGCCTCATCCCCGGCCCAGGAAAGCCGCAAGCCAGTTCCCTCAATACCCAGGTCACCAGCGAAGCCAGTTTCCCCTTCCCCATGCGTCTGGTCCGCCGTAACGCCCGCGGGTTCGATTACGAACTCACCGTACCCTTCGATTCCGACATGGATCTTTCCCTAAGAGGCGCGCCCGTTTTCCTCTCCATCAACAACGGAGCCAAGTCCGACGCCTCGAAGTCCGGAGCCGCCGCCAAACTCCGCGTGCCCAAAGGAACCATACCCAACGTCCTGCGGGTCGACGTTCATGAGCCCGTCAAATAAGCGCAGTCAAGGAAAACAAATGAAACAACAACGATTTTCCTCCTCGCCATCGCCGCCACGGCAGGCCTCCAGGCGCAAACCACCGTCTCCACCGTCCCCGTCTTTCTCGAAGATTTTGAGGTTTATAGCAGCTACACCTTCGTCAAGCCAGGAACCGCTACCGCGGTTAACACAAATCTCTACACCGAGGGCGCTTACACTATCCTTGCCAACCCCAGCTATAGCCACAATCTCTACGCCAGCTTCACGGACCACAGCGGCATAGGAAAAATGTTGGTCGCAAACGGCAAGCAAACAGCCGTCGGCGCCCCGGATAATGTCTGGTCCCGCAGGATCATCGGCCTAACCAAAGGCGCCAGCTACAAAGCCAAACTCTACGCCACCAGCGTCTACGCAAGCAATCCCGCACAACTCCAATTCCGGATTAACTCGACCGAACTGAACCCGATCCTTACCCTGGTTAGCGGGAGCACCGGAGTATGGGAGACGCTCGAGGCCACCTTCACCGCCCCCGCCTCGGAATTCACGCTCACCATCCGCGACGTCAACACCGGCGCCGGCGGCAACGACTTCGCCATCGACGACATCACCGTTTCCGAAGCCGCCAACCCCGCCAACGTTTATTTCGCCGAAAACTTCGACTACGAAAGTGGCTATGGTTACGTAACGCCGGGTTCTTCCACCGCCTACCCAAATGGAAACCTGTGGACGGAGGGCAACTACACCATCGATTCAAACGCCTACAACAGCCACGCGCTGTTCAACTCCTTCGCCGACCACACCTCCGGCAGCGGAAACATGATGATTTTCAATGGAGCTACCGATGCCGCGCACCAGTACATCTGGTCGCGCCAAGTCACCGGCCTCGACACATCCAGGCAATACTCACTCCAGGCCTACGCCGCCTCTGCTTATTCCAACGCCCCGCAGGCTGTTCTCGAATTCCGCGTGAAGCAAAACGGAACCTGGACCACTCTCCCCGGCGCGGTCAGCGTGCTGGCCACCGCCCCAGGCTCCCAGGACGGCTGGACCACCCTCACTGCCACCTTCACACCAACCTCTAGTACCGTAATCTTCGGCATCTTCGACACCAGCACCGGAACCGGCGGAAACGATTTCGTGCTGGACGACATCCAACTGTGCAAGGGCTCCTGCGCCAACATGTCCGTCAACAGCATCACACCCAACAGCGGCATGGGCCTTTCGCAGAAGTTCACTTATGTGTTCAAGGGCGCAACCACCATCGCCAGTGGCCGGCTGCTGCTGAACACTGGCCCCTTCGAGAACAATGCCGGTTGCGATGTGGAATTCGTGCAGGCGGGCAAAGTCTTCAACATGGTCTACGCTCCCGCGCAAACCGGAGTGGCGCAGGCTTCAGGCACGCTGGTAACGACCCAGTGCAGCTTGAAGCTGGCCACCTCCACCATCCAGGCTACCGGCAACACGCTTACCGTGGCCATCGACGTCACCTTCCCCAACCCCGCCACAACCACCGGCGGACCCAACGGTCAGCAGTTCCACTACGTCCAACTCAAGAACACCGCCGGCCAGACCATGCTCGATTGGTACAACCCGGCCTCGCCCGACCCCACGCCCGACAATCTCCTCGGAGCCAACTGGAACGTCGGCGTCACCGGCCCGCCGCTGCTCAAGGACATGACGCCCTTTGAATGGGACGGCTCGCTGCAAACCGTCCCCGTCCGGCAAGGCGTGTTCAGCTTCAAGGCCACCAGCCCCAACGGTGGCGCATTCCTCAGCGCCTTTGAGTTTGATTACATGCCCAACAGTCCAACCGCCACCGGCAATTGCCGTTT
>JANXXI010000217.1 GCA_025350695.1 Acidobacteriota bacterium | reverse complement strand
TGCGAGGTAGGCCGAGCGAGGAGTAGCGCTTCGTTCCTAACTGGTGTGCGGCGTAGAAGTGGTGAAGAAATTCTTCGTTTTCGAGTCGCGCATCCTCGGCCCGTAAGCTTCAAAGAGGAAAACGCACAAAAGGTAGAATAGAACAAGTGCGCAAGTTTTTTGTACAGAATTTCGGATGCCGTGCGACGCAGGCTGATGGGGCTGCCCTGGAATCCTTGCTGAGCGGCAAGGGGCTTGCGGCGGCGGATAGCAGGGACGCGGCAGACCTGGTGGTGCTGAATACCTGCACGGTGACCGCCGAGGCCGACAGTGACGTTCGGAGCACGGTGCGGCGGGTGCATCGCGAAAATCCTGGAGCGAAGATTTTGGTGACTGGCTGCTATGCGCAGAGGGCTCCTGATGAACTGGCGGCGATGGACGGGGTGGAATGGGTTGTGGGCAATTCGCACAAGACTCAGATTGCCGATATCGTCACGGCGGCTGAGTATCACGGCAACATTCACATTGGCGACATTTTTGCGCAGCACGATTTTTTGTCGGCGCCGGTGGAGGATGCGGCAGGCGATCGGGCGCGGCCTAATTTGAAAATCCAAGATGGGTGCAATAACCGGTGCTCGTTCTGCATTATTCCCTTTGTTCGGGGACGGAGCCGGAGCATGCCGATTGAGCAAGTTCTTCGGCAAGTGAGGAGCTTGAGTGAAGCCCATCGCGAGGTGGTGCTGAGCGGCATCAACTTGGGACGTTGGGGGCGTGAGGCGGGCATCGGGATGCGCATTGAAGACCTGGTGCGCTTGCTATTGGCGGAGACTCCGGTGGAGCGGCTGCGGCTTTCGAGTGTGGAGCCGATGGATTTTTCGCGGGACTTGCTGGAGCTAATGGCGGGGTCGGAGCGAATTGCGAAGCACGTGCATGCGCCGTTGCAATCGGGGAGCGATACGGTGTTGCGGCGCATGCATCGCAAGTATCGTCCGCATCATTACGCGAGCCGGATTTTGTTGGCGCGGGAATTGATGCCAGATGCGGCGATTGGGGCGGATGTGATGGTTGGTTTTCCGGGCGAAACCGCGGCGGAGTTCGAGCAGAGCCGGGCGTTCGTCGAGAGCTTACCGTTTACGTATCTGCACGTGTTCACCTATTCTGAGCGTCCGGGGACTCCGGCGGCGGAGGCTGTGGGAGCTGTGCCGATGGCGGTGCGGAAGGCTCGGAACAAGGTGCTGCGGGATTTGGCGGCCGGGAAGAATTTGACGTTCCGGCAGAGCATGGTGGGTCGGCGTCTTTCGGTAGTGACGCTGGGTGAGGGGAACATGGCGCTGAGCTCCAACTACCTAAAAGTGGAGCTGGCGCGGGCGTATCCGGCGAATGTGCTACTTGATGTGGAAGTGGCTGGGGTCACGGACGCTAATTTACGGCAGGCCGCGGCGCTGGCTGTTTTGCAGTAGGCATTTCCATTTGACTACTTCACTTGACCATTATAGAATGGAAGCAGGTGGACGTGATGCGTGAAATGGCGATTTCAAAATTTAAGGCAACTTGTCTTTCCGTGTTGGATGAAGTTAGCAAGACCAACGAACCGGTAAGGATCACGAAGCGTGGGAAAGCGATTGCTCAAGTAGTGCCGGCGCCGCCACCGGATGCCCGCGCTAATTGGTTTGGGTCTCTGGTTGGAACGGGAAAAATAGTGGGCGATATTGTATCTCCGGTGTTCGACGAAAGCGACTTCGATGCGCTTCGGTAGTTGGCGTGATTTACCTTCTTGACACACATATCTGGCTCTGGAGCGTCTTGGCCCCGGAAAAAATCAAACCTCGTATTGCGCGATTGATGCAAGACCCCGATGCTGAGTTGTGGGTTTCCACTATTAGCACGTGGGAGTTCTTCTCCCTGGCGCGCAAAGGCAGAATCGTAGTTACGCCCACTCCGGAAATCTGGATCGAAGGATTGCTAAGCGCGTTTCCCTTCCGCGAAGCGCCGCTTACAAATAGGATCGTAAAAGGAATGAATCAGATTGAGATGGCTCACCGCGATCCCGCAGACTGGCTGATTGCCGCGACTGCCAGATCGTTGGGCGCTACGTTGATTACATCGGATGGAGATCTGCGTAGGGCAAAGGGCGTAAAAGTTTTGTTTAACGGATGAGTGCGAGTCTCGACCTCTACTTCGCATTCAAGAATTCGGTTACGTCCAATGGGCGCATGGTCATGCGGGCGAGACGAATCGCGCCTTTGAAATAATCCACCTTATTCATGCGCACGCCAATGGAAGTTTTGCCGGCGGTCATTGGGCTTAGCGTCACTGTGGCGTGGCCCTGAAGTTGCCCATCGACGTAGTGCCGGAATTCCGACCCATCGTAGACCATTGCCACGTGATGCCATTGATCAAGAGTGTGGAGCTTTGCGCGATCCATCAGCGGTTTGGAACCGGTCGTGGTATTTGCAAAACTATCGAGGCACCACTTGCCGTCGATCAGGCGAGTCTCGAACAGGTAGCGGAAATCGGCGCCATTCTGCTGCATGTGGAAGAAGCGCTGTTCAGCTCCTCCCTTGCTGTAGGGCTTGAAGATGACTTCCCAGGTGAACGTTTTTGCACCGGCCAGAGGGTGGTTATCGACGAGGAGCGCGTCGTTGACTCCGTTAAACTCTACTGCCTTCGCGCCCCCGTCGCTGATTACTTTGGGATGGCCAAACACCGTGGTCTTGTAGCCGCCGATGCTTGTGATGTTGTCGATTCGCCAAGTTTCCGAATCAGCCGCGGGCCAGAATGCAATGGCGGCGGTGAAGGTGAAGAACAGGGAGACAAGAAACTTGGTCATGGTCCACCATCATAAACTACCTGAGGCGTGTTTTGTTATATTGGGCATTCGGCAATCACACCGGAACATCACACTTAGAATTGAGGAGAGTTGAATGAAGCATGGCTTGAAAATACGTCCAAAGGGCTCGCTTGACCTGGTTGCGCTGGGCGCGTTGGTGAACCGGCTAGATCCCGGTGTCATCCCCTTCCGAAAGGCGACGGAATGCAAAATCCACGTCAGCGGCGGCGAGTTCAATGTCGCGGCCAATTTAGCGGATTGCTTTGGATTGAATACGGGTGTGGTTTCGGCCATGGTGGAATATCCGATCGGCGACCTGATTGCAGAGCGGGTGAGGGCGATGGGCGTGAAACCCTTCTATAAGCGCTTTCAGCATGACGGCGTGAATGGACCGAACATGGCTACGGTGTATAGCGATCGCGGCCAGGGTATGCGCGCGCCGGTAGTTTTCTACAACCGTTGCAACGAAGCCGCGGCGCAATTGAAGCCGGGCGATTTCGATTGGAAGGCGATTTTCCAAGGCGGGGTGCGTTGGTTTCACACCGGCGGAATTTTTGCGGCGCTATCGAAGACTACGCCAGAGTTGATCATCGAAGGGATGGAAGCGGCCAAGGCCGCAGGCGCAGTGGTTTCGCTGGATTTGAACTATCGTGAAAAGTTGTGGAACATCGCCGGTGGGCACGAACGGGCGCTGAAAGTGCTTGGGCGCATCTTGAAGAACGTGGATGTGCTGGTGGGTAACGAGGAAGATTTGCAGAAGGGTTTGGGGATTCCTGGGCCTGAGATGGCTGCGAAATCGAAGCTTGACCCGAGCGCGTTCTTTGGGATGATCGACAACGTGATTAAGGTGCATCCGCAGATCAAAGTTGTGGCGACGACATTGCGTGAAGTGCATTCCACGAATCGGCACAGCTGGGGCGCGGTGGCTTGGATGAATGGGAAGACTTACGTTTCGCCGACCTGTGAATTAGATGTGGTGGATCGCGTAGGCGGCGGCGACGGGTTTGCGGCGGGCTTGTTTTATGGCTTGCTTTCAGGCGCGGAACCGGATGAGGCGGTGAAGCTGGGTTGGGCGCATGGGGCTTTGCTGACGACTTTCCCTGGCGATACAACAATGGCGACGCTGGATCAGGTTAAGGACTTTGCTAAGGGTGGATCGGCTCGGATTCAGCGTTAGACATGCCTTAAGTGACTCGGACGAAGCGTTTTTCCACGGCGGCTTGATGGGCCGCTAGCGGTGCGCGATTGGAACGGAACATGTCGTCGCGCGAAATTAGCGGCTTCTTGCCGTTGTAGAGAGCTTCAAGGTAGTCGACAAACACTTGGCGTTGGGCGGGGAGGCCGGTGATCTTCTCCTGGTTACGGCCTTCGACCAGCAGCGTAACGCCGGTGGCTTCTAAATATTCCACGACACCTTTCGGACCTGCCAAACGGATACGATCATCGCCATGAGTTGCGGCGGAATCGGGACGGTAGTAATCCATGTGGAGGCTGGCCACTCCGCCGTTGTCCATGCGGAAAATTGTGCCCGTGGTGTTCTCCATGGCGCCAATCGATGGAGGAGGCAACACCTGCGATTGGTAAGACGCCACTTCGGTAAATTCGCGGCCGCTGGTGAAGCGCATCAGGTCGATCATGTGGATGCCAATCCAAGGAATAGTTCCGCCATAGGTCTTGTAGTTTCGCATCCAAACTGGGCGCTCGCCGGCTTTGTAGGATTTTTGCGAACTGATTTGGCCTACCTCACCGATGGCCCCGCTCTTCACGATTTGGTGGATCGCCAGGTACGGCGGGTCGAATCGAAGAGGCAGTAAAATGCCTGGCTGAATTCCGGCGTCGACTATTTGTTTTTCAACGGCGACGTATTCGGTGAGGGTTGTGGCAAAGGGCTTTTCGGCAATAAACGGAAGCTTGCGCTGGCAGCAGGCGCGAATGGCTTCGGCGCGATCTCCATTGGAAGTACAGACGGCGACGATATCGGGCTTTTCGTCGTCAAGCATCTTGCGATAGTCGGAGTAGGCTTTAGCTTTGGCGAGTGCGGGATTCTTCAGCACTTTCTTGAGTTCGTTGTTGTCCGATTCGCAGTAGGCAGTGATTTCGATTTCCGGCAGTTGCGGCAAGGGCTTAAGCACTTCGCCGACGTGACCCAGCGTGCCGAGCAGCACAAGCCTCACCTTTTTCGGAAGTTTCACCAATGAAGGAGGGGCGGCCCAAAGACTGCTGGCCATTAGGCCCAAGGAAAGATCGCGTCGTGTCCAATTCGCCATGATGTGATTGTAGCGAAGTAAGCTGGCGGGCTAGAATGAGGGCCGGTGATCGAATGTTGAAATGGCTGGGCGGGGTGGTGTTTGCGTTGGTTGGATTCGTGGGCGGTCTCTACGCAATTGGGGGGATGGAACCGGCTGAACACGTTGTTTCCAGGAAGGCGACATTCAGCAAACCACCGGCGGTTTTGTGGGCGCTACTGTCTGACCCGACACAGCAAACCAAGTGGCGTCGTGATGTTTTGAAGGTTGAGCCCGTGACCTTGCCGAGCGGGGCGCAAGGCTTTGAAGAGCAATGGCGCAACGGGGTGAAACTCCTGACCGAGATTTCCGTGATCGAGCCGGGAAGAAAGCTTCAGAGTCGCGTGGTCAACGGCGATCTACCTTTCGGCGGGACAACCACCTATGAATTCTTAGCGGTGGGCGAAGGCACCGGCACCAAGTTGCGGGTTACCGAGCGGGGGTTCATTCGCAGCCCCTTCATGCGCTTCTTCACGAAATATGTTTTCGGTTACAGCAGTTCGGTGGATGGCGTCCTGCATCTGGTGGGATTGCATTTTGGCGAGAACGTCACGCCGGAAGAATAGCGCGGGGGCCACGAAAAGCGATATCATCCTTCAGATCGTTTCAAGAAATGGCCAAACCTACTCGCGTCCGCTTCAAAGTGTTATTCTTCGCCGTCATGCTGGCCGGTGTTACCTACCTTGACCGCGTTGCCATCAGCAAGACGTCGTCCAACATAATGGCCGACCTTCATCTGACGAACACGGAGATGGGGTGGGTCTTTAGCGCATTCACTATAGCCTACGGCATCTTTGAAATTCCGACCGGCTATTGGGGCGACCTGATTGGTTCGCGGCGAGTGCTTACGCGTATCGTTGCCTGGTGGTCGAGCTTCACAGTAGCTACGTCGCTGGCGTTCAATCTGCCGTCGCTAATCGCCGTGCGGTTTCTATTCGGCATCGGGGAAGCAGGGGCATGGCCGAACGCGGCCCGCACATTTAGCCGCTGGTTTCCGGCAGGCGAACGCGGTACGGCGCAAGGCATCTTTTTCATGGGTGCGCATTTGGCCGGCGGACTGACTCCGATGCTGGTGACGGCAATGTTGGGAGTCATGAATTGGCGCTGGATTTTCGTGATCTTCGGGCTGGTTGGCTTCGTGTGGGCCGCCAGTTGGTATTGGTGGTTTCGAGATGACCCGAGCGAACATTCGTCGGTAAATGCGGAGGAGTTGCATCACATACAGGGTGGCCGAATGATTGAAGCGCCGCACGCCATGCACCTTTCCGAATTCGCCGGAGTGTTGGCCAACAAGAACATTATTTTTCTCTGCCTGATGTACTTCACGCAGACTTACGGTTTTTACTTTTACATCACGTGGCTGCCATCGTACTTGGAAAAGGCGCGCGGCTTCACGGGGATGAAAAGCGGTTTCCTTGCCGGTCTACCGATGTTGTTGAGTGTTGTCGCCGATCTTGTGGGCGGGCTCACCACTGATGCCGCCGTTCGCAAATTCGGCCGCCGGTGGGGCCGCGCGATGGTGGGAATTGGTTCGTTCCTTTCCGCCTCCATAGCCCTCGCCATGGGGACTGCGGCCAGCGATCCGATTTGGGCCGCGGTGCTGATTTCCATCGCGGCCGCTTCAGCTAACTTCCCATTGGGTGCTGCGTGGAGCGCGTGTATCGACATTGGGGGCAATCGCGCGGGCGTGGTGAGCGCCTATATGAATACGGCGGGCCAAGTGGGCGGCGCGTTGAGTCCGCTAATTCTTGGATATGTGCTGGATAGCACAGGCAGCTACGATGCGCCGCTGTATTTGACGGCGGTCCTCTATTTCTTTGGCGCAATGATGTGGTTCGGCATCAACGCAAGTAAACCCATGTTTGGTGAAGGCCGCTTAGAAGAGGATCATTCATGATTTCCCGTCGATCATTTTTGCAAATAGCTGGCGTTACTCCGGCATTGGCGCAAGCACCCCGTCCGAATATTGTTTTTCTCTTCACCGATGATCAGCGCTTTAGCACTTTGCATGCGGTGAACAATCCCGAAGTGGCAACGCCTAGCATGGATCGCATCGCGGCTCGGGGCACTGTTTTTGAACGCGCCTTCATCATGGGCGGGACCATTGGAGCCGTTTGCGCCCCAAGCCGCGCGATGTTGATGACTGGGCAAACGCTGTTTAACGTCACCGATTCCATCGTCGACCCCAAGCAGAATAATCGCCCACCGAAGCCGTTCCATATGTGGCCGGAAGAATTGCGCAAGAACGGCTACACGACGGTGGGCATCGGCAAGTGGCACAACGGGCCTAAGCTCTATTCACGCTGTTTTTCTAATGGCGGCCCGATCATGTTCGGCGGCATGTCGGACCATCTGCAAGTCCCAGTGCAAGATTACGATCCGCAGAGCGAATATCCAACCAAGCGCACCTATACCGGCGCGAAGTTTTCAAGCGAGTTGTTTGCGGATTCGGCCATCAACTTCTTAGAGAACCACAAGGCTGGACCGTTCGCTCTTTATGTAGCCTTCACGGCTCCGCATGATCCACGAATGGCGCCGCAGCGGTTCAAAGACATGTATCCACCGGAGAAGGTAAAGCTGCCGGCGAACTTCATGACGGAGCATCCGTTCGACAATGGCGAAATGAAAGTGCGTGACGAGGCGCTGCTTGGTTGGCCCCGGACGGAACAGGCGGTGAAGGCGGAAATTGCCGGCTACTACGCGATGATCACGGAAGTGGATGAGCAGATTGGCCGCATTCTGGACACGTTGGAAAAGACCGGTAAGGACCGAAATACGATCCTGGTATTTGCCGCAGATAACGGCTTGGCCGTTGGGCAACATGGATTGCTGGGCAAACAGAACCTCTATGACCACAGTGTTCGCGTGCCCCTTATGATCGCTGGCGACGGGATTCCGAAAGGCAAGAAGACCGATGCGCTGGTGTACTTGCTGGACCTATTCCCTACCCTCTTCGATCTGGCTGGACTGGCAACGCCGTCGACCGTCGAAGGGAAGAGTTTGGTTCCGATCATTCAAGGTAAAAAGCCATCCGTGCGCGATTCTGTTTTCTTCGCCTACCGGCATTTCCAGAGAGGAGTTCGTGATTCCAATTGGAAGTGGATTGAGTACAACGTCGAGGGAAAGCACACAGAACAGCTTTTCAACACGGCGAAAGACCCGTGGGAGAAAAAGAACTTAGCCGCTGACCCGGCACAGGCCGTCCGAGTCAAGCAGATGAAAGTGCTGTTACTCCGTTGGCAAAAAGAAGTAAATGACCCACTGGTGGGCGCTTCGAAGGCATAATAGAGAGAATGATTCAATCCGCGCGAGCCGAACAGATTCAGACTCTGAAGAACGAGTTGAACACCGTTTCGGATGCGGCGAAGAAACTTTTCGCCGAACATTCCAATGAGCAACTTATGCGCCGTCCAAGTTCTGGCGGCTGGTCGGCAGCTGAGTGCCTGGCCCATTTGACCATGACGGGTAACAAGACGATGGAAGCAATGGAAGCGGCAACCGCCAATGCGTTGCGGGAAAGCCTTCATTCGAATGCGCCGTACAAGCTGGATTTCACGGGGAAACTATTCCTCAAGATTCTTGAGCCGCCCGTCCGATTCAAGGCGCCCGCGCCGCCAGCCTTCATGCCGGATGCCCCAGCCAACGGAGTAGCGGCTCTCGAAGATTTTTTGAAGTTTCAGCAACGTGCGTCAAAGGCTTTGGACACAGCCTCGGCTATTTCCATGGTGAACGTGGATGTGGCATCACCCGCCAGCGCCTACATTAAATACAACCTGTATTCGGCCTTTCGAATTACGGCGGCCCATGAACGGCGCCACATTTGGCAAATCGAAAAAGCACTCAAGGGCTAATCGCTCTGACATCAGGAACGCGGCATGCTACCCGCTTTCCATCAAAGGAACCTAATACCGTATGGCAACAAAACAATCCGATATCGGCCTGGTAGGCCTTGCAGTGATGGGCCAAAACCTGGCGCTGAATATCGCCGATCATGGCTTCAAAATTTCCGTGTTCAACCGGACAACCGCCACCACCGATAAGTTCGTAGCGGAGAACCCCAACACACCCGGTGGCGTTATGGGCGCTCACACGATCGAAGAATTCGTACAATCCCTGAGCAAGCCAAGAAAGATAGTGATCTTAGTAAAGGCCGGGGGCCCAACCGACGCTGTGATCGACAGCCTGACACCCATTCTGGAAAAAGATGACATCGTAATCGATGGTGGCAATGCATTGTGGACGGACACGATCCGGCGTGAAAAAGATCTGGCTGCTAAGGGTCTGCGCTTCATTGGTTCCGGCGTATCTGGTGGCGAAGAAGGCGCGCGTTTCGGCCCGTCATTGATGCCCGGCGGCGACCCGGCGGCCTACAAAGAACTGGAGCCTGTGTGGAACTCGATTGCCGCCAAGGTTGACGAAAAAACTGGCAAGCCTCTCATGGGTGGTACACCCGGCAAGCCCGTCAAGGGCGGCATTCCTTGCGCGACATACATTGGGGCGAACGGCGCGGGTCATTACGTGAAGATGGTGCACAACGGCATTGAATATGGCGATATGCAGATGATTTGCGAAGCCTATTCGTTGATGACCGGGCTATTAGGGATGACGGCCGAGGAGTGCGCCACTGTGTTTAAGAAGTGGAACACGGGTGTGCTTGATTCCTTCCTGATCGAGATCACCGCCGACATTTTGCAACAAAAAGACCCAGTCACTGGCAGCCCATTTGTGGAGATGGTTATGGACACCGCAGGGCAAAAAGGCACTGGCAAATGGACCAGCGTTAATGCTTTAGACATGGGCGTGCCAGCGCCAACAGTGGCAGAAGCCGTTTTTGCACGATGCCTTTCCGCAATCAAGGATGAACGCATTGCGGCATCGAAACAGTTGAAAGGACCGGAGACAAAGAAGCTGGCCGGTAGCCGCGAAGAAATGATAGCGGCTATACACGATGCGCTGTACTGCTCAAAAATTTGCAGTTACGCCCAAGGGTTTCAACTGATGCGCGAGGCACAGAAGGAGTACGGCTGGACTTTAAACTTCGGCGAGATCGCAATGATTTGGCGTGGTGGCTGCATCATTCGCGCGCGCTTCCTTCAGAAGATCACCGAAGCGTATCAACAAAACCCGAACCTGGCGAACTTGCTGCTGGATCCATTCTTCCAAAGCGAGATCGAACGATGCCAGGCGAATTGGCGCACGGTAATCGCGCGGGCGGCGGAAAACGGCGTGCCTGTGCCCACGTTCTTTTCGGCGCTGGCTTATTTTGACGGTTACCGTTCCGAACGGCTGCCGGCGAATTTATTGCAGGCGCAGCGGGATTACTTCGGGGCGCACACTTATGAACGCGTGGATCAACCTCGCGGAAAATTCTTCCACTTGGATTGGCTGAAAAAGGATCGCCCCCAGATTGCGATTTAGAAGCTTGCTTTGACGGTAAGGAGCGGTATTTTTAGACGAAGGGAGCGGCATGGCGAAGAAAGTTCGGTGGGGCATATTGAGTCCGGCGGCAATCGGGATGAGGAAAGTCATCCCTGCAATGCAGTTAGGCGAGTTGTGTGAAATTGCCGCGATCGCGTCTCGGGATTTAGGGCGGGCTCAAGCGGCGGCTCAACAATTGGGCATCCCGAAAGCCTATGGCAGCTATGAAGCCTTACTGGCCGATCCCGACATCGACGCCATTTACAACCCACTTCCCAACGATCTTCACGTGCCTTGGTCGATCAAAGCGGCCGAGGCCGGTAAACATGTATTGTGCGAAAAGCCCATCGCCCTGACGGTGGAGGAAACTAAACTTTTGATCGCCGCTCGCGACCGCACTAGGGTCAAGATTGGCGAGGCTTTCATGGTGCGGACACATCCGCAATGGCTGCTGGCCAGGCAATTTGTACAGGGCGGTACGTTGGGGCGCATCACGTCCATCGCAGGTTTTTTCAGCTATTTCAATCGCGATCCGAAGAATATCCGCAACAGCACGGAGCAGGGCGGCGGCGCATTGATGGACATCGGATGTTATCCCATAACACAGACGCGCTTTCTGCTTGGGGAAGAGCCGAGCGAAGTGATTGGCATGATCGACCGCGATCCGGATTTCGGAACAGACCGTTGCACTTCGGCTATGATGCGTTTCCCTTCAGCCCACGCCACTTTCACGTGTGGGACCCAGATTGCGCCGTATCAGAAATTGCTTGTATTCGGCACGCAGGCAAGGCTTGAGATTCAGATTCCGTTCAATGCCCCACCCGGCCATGCCTGCAAATTGTTTGTCGATGATGGAAAAGATTTGCAAGGAGCCAACGCGGTAACGCATACTTCTGAACCTTGCGACCAATACACAATTCAAGGCGATCATTTCAGCCGGGCAATTCTGGAAAATGGACCTGTGGCCGTGCCGCTCGAAGATGCGCTGCTCAACATGGCAGTCATCGAAGCTCTTTTCCGGTCTGCGGAAACGGGACGCTGGGAAAAACCCGCTTTATAGAGCCATGCTTGATCGTTCCTTTGTCCTTTTAGAAAAGGTGCTCCACCGCGCGGAACATTTTCTGACTCCGGAGTTTCTGCAAAGCGTGATCTCGCGGCTGCTTGTGCCAGAGAACATGATGGCGATTTTGTCCATCGTGCTTATTGACCTTCTGCTGGCCGGCGATAACGCTGTAGTCATCGCGCTGGCCGTGCAGTCGCTAAACCCAGCGCAGCGCCGTTTTGGAATCCTGCTGGGTGCATCCTTCGCAGTGACCCTGCGAATCATACTTACATTTTTCGCCTCTAAGCTTTTAGCCGCGTCTTATATCAAGTTAATTGGCGGAATATTGATTTTCTGGATTGCCGTCAAACTTCTGAACGATTCAAGCGAGGACACTTCGGGGGTTAAGAAAGCGGGCGGGGTGTGGCAAGCCGTTTGGATGATCATGGTTGCTGATATCACTATGTCCACCGATAATATCCTTGCGGTGGCCGCGGCGTCGAAAGGCCGGATGAGCTTGATGGTGTTCGGGCTATTGCTGAGCATTCCGCTGGTGGTCTTCACCAGTGGACTGCTCTCCATGCTAATGACGCGATACAAGTGGATTGTTTGGGCTGGGGCTGCTCTATTGGGTAAGGTTGGCGCCGAGATGATCGTCACCGACAAGGTGGTGCTGGACCAGTTGACTAATCCTGAAATGGTGAAGAACGCCGCCGAAGTGCTCGGTATCGTGTTGGTCCTGGGTGTAGGTTGGGGGCTTAAACACAAAAAGCCGTCACTGCCTTCATAGTTAGTTAAATTTCAGGATTTAAGGCAGCGTCTTTCGCCATTGCAGTAACTTGCGGCTGAGGTCCGTCGCAATTCGCGGACGATCTTTCGTTAGGGTCGTATCCTCTCCTGGCGAGCGGTCCAGGTCGTACAACTCTGCCTTCGACCCATCCTGGTTTTGAACCAACTTCCAACGCCCACTGCGAATCGCCAGATTGGGGCTTCGATCCCGCGCCAACCCGGGATAAGGAAAACCAGTCTCCGACCGACCGTATTCCCAATACAGATCTTTCCGTCTTCGTTGCGGCTTGCCGAGAATCGCAGGCAACATGTCCTCGCCGTCAAGGCTAGTTTTAGGAGCCGGGGCGCCAGCCGCACGGCAGAATGTGGGAAGAAAATCAACCGTCGAGATGACCGTGTTCCGATCCGTTGAGCCGGCGGGAATCTTGCCTTTCCAATTACAAATCAGCGGCGTGCGGATGCCACCTTCATAAAGACTCCACTTGCGACCGCGAAGTCCTCCGGTGCTTCCAGGCGGATCCAATTTTTCGTTGTAGTAGCGAGGCCAAGCTGTCGGCCCGTTGTCGCCCAGAAAAACAAAGAGCGTATTTTCGCGCAGTCCCAGTTCAGTGACCTTGTTGATGAGGCGGCCAACCTGACGGTCCATCTCATCCAACACAGCGTAGAATTGCTGGTCATACTTGTTCGCCGCGAACTGCTTGAATTTCTCGAGCTGCTCTGGTGTTGGTGCAAACGGGTCATGCACATCATCGGGCCACAATTGCATGTAGATCGGCCGGTCGCGGTTCTTCTCTAAAAATCCGATCGCCTTGTCCACAAACACGCGCGTAAGTTCACTTTTCGGTGCGCGACTGATTTCGCCGTGGCCCAGTTTCGCACTTTGGTCGGAAAGACCTCCAGGGGGCAAAACGCGATCCCCGAGCCCTTCAAACGAAGTGTACGATTCATCAAAACCATATGCCGACGGAAGTGGCGCGTCGCCCACATCGCGACCGCCGCCCATATGCCACTTTCCGAAATGACCCGTGGCATATCCGGCGCCACGCAGTGATTTAGCGATCGTCGGCACAGCGGGATCGAGAAAATCGCGCATGCCCAACTTGCGATTCGACGCGTGATCATTCAAGTAGGAGAATATTTGATGCCTGGAGGGAAACTGCCCGGTGGTGATGGCCACGCGGGATGGGGAACAGATGGGCGAGGCGACGTAAGCTTGCGTGAAACGGATTCCTTCCGCCGCCAGTTTGTCAATATTCGCCGTGGGAATGCGGCCGCCATAACAACCCAAATCGCCGTACCCGAGATCATCAGCCAAAATCAGAATGATATTTGGCCGGCGATCACGAGTGGCGGCGAGTGGTAGGAAAAGAAAGTCTCTGCGGTTCAAGACTTCATTCTAGAACATGAACTTCAATGCGAACTGGATTTGTCGCGCGGGGAACGTGGATCTGATGGTGCCGAATGCTCCGGAGGCACGGTCAGTATTGGGTCCAGCGAAATTCGTGTGGTTGAAGATGTTGAAGAACTCCGAGCGGAATTGAAGTTTCATTCCTTCACGGGGAAGAGCGAAACTCTTAAACAGGCCGAGATCCAAAGTATTCAACGGCAGGCCACGAACCGAGTTGCGTCCCGCGTTGCCGAAGGGTTGGCTGGGGTCAGTTGGCAGTAGAACGTTGGCTTTGTTGAAATAGTTATCCACATTCCGTTCGGCATCGGGAGCCAGCGCGGGACCGATCACGTTAGGCCGGAATACTTCACCACCGCGGAAGCCGGATAGATTGCCAACTGTTTGGAAGGCGGCCGGAATCGATCCGATCCATGCGCGAAGATTCAAAGGCTCAGCCGACAATGCGTTGTTGATTCCCGTGATCTCCCAGCCGCCCACTGCTTGATCGAACGCGGCGTTCATATTCGATCCAAACTTGCGGCCTTTGCCGAAGGGCAATTGATAGACGAGACTGGTAACGTTGATGAATTTTTGATCGTAATTAGACAGGCCTTTTTCCGCCGCTAAATTGCGAACATTCTGCGGACTGGCATCGTTGCCGTTTGAAGTGTCAAGCGACTGTCCGGCGTTGTCGATTGCCTTCGACCAGGAGAACGAATTCAAGAAGTAGAGCCCACCGGCGAAACGTCGCTCCAATTTCACCTGGAGGGAATTGTAGTTGGAGAAGCCTTCCGGGTCGAACCAAGTAATGGCGCCGTAAGCCTGGTTAGGACGGCGTGCTTGCAGTGACAGTGTGGACGTGGGCGTGGGCTGCGGGTTGGCTTGATTGTAGTCGGCGATCACCGGTAGACCAACGGAACGGTTGCCAACGTAACCGATATCAACTACGGTGTTTTTCAAGATTTCGCGCTGGACGGAGAAGAACCAACTCTGCACGTAAGACGTTCTGAAATCTTTGGGAATATAAGCGATGTTAGACAGCAGCGGGTTGAAATTCGCCGGGTTGGTCAAACCTGTCGGATAGCCTTGCTGCGTGGTGCGGAATGCCGGGTCCGTGGGATTGCTTTGATTGATGGTTGCAATCACCACCTGCGGACCGTTGATGCCCAACAGATCGGCGGAACCCACGCGGTTCTGGTGAATGTAGCTGACGCCAAAGCCGCCACGAACAACCGTCTTCGGAGTTGCGCTGTAAGCGAAGCCGAGACGCGGCGCGAAGTTGTTCTTGTCCGGATTCACGAGCGCCCGGTCATAGATGGACCCAGCCTTCGCTTTGATGATCGTGTTGGTGGCCGGATCGAAGTTCGACAGAACATTGTCCCGTTCCCAACGCGGCGTGGCGTATTCGTAACGCAAGCCAAGGTTCAGCGTCAGTTTGTTGTTCACCCGGTAATCGTCCTGCACATACATGAAGTGCTCGTGCTGGCGGTAGTTGCCGATGACAGTGTTAGCCAAAGCGTATTGGCTACGAAGGCCAAACAGGAAATCAGCAAGAGAATAGCTGGATGCGTCGGCGGGACTGGTGGCAGTGGGTCTTGAAAAGGCGCCGGCGTAGGCATCGCGCCCATAGAGTGGATTGACGTCCAACACTTGCGTGCGGATCACAACGTACTCATAACCCACCTTCACAACATGCCGTTTCAAATTCTTCGTAAAGTTGAATTTCGGAGTGAAGTTGATTGGGTTTTGGAATTGCGGGTTGGTGGCTTGGCGCCCTAATTGGTTGAAACCGGATATGGTTGTAGCCACAAGGCCGCCCGTCAACGACGGATCAGTGGATAGTCCCGTAATGCCGTACAGCGCTTCCACGCTGGGGCCGCCGATCAGTGGAGGAAACTTGCCGGCGCGAGTTCGGGAAATAGCGAAGCGCACATCCAGCAGTGAAGTGGCGCTAGTCACCCAAGTTACCGAAGCGTCCACTTGTTGATTCAGCACACGGGTGAAGCCGTTGCTGTTGCCACCCGATGGTCCGGGGATGTCCGGTTGGTTGAAGATGTTCACCTTGCGTTGGCTGAACCGCAAAAAGCCGGACAAAGTGGGATTAATTTGGGCGTCCACTTTGGCATCGTACTTGTCGTTATAGTTGCGGTTCAACGAAAGCTGCTGAAAATTGCTACCTCGCCCGGCGCCGGTTGGCGTGGGCAAATCTCCCAGCACCTTGCGGGCGAAAGCCGTTGTATCCGCAGCCGGAATCGGCGTGTTTGCGGGGTAAATCTTCCCTGTAATCGGGTTGCGAACATCAACCGGGAAAATGCCCTGACGGTCGGTCAAGCTCGGGATACTTGCGAAGTTCAACAACCGTTGCAGACTGCGAAACCCTTCGTAATCGCCGAAGAAGAACACTTTGTTCTTCACGAGCGGACCGCCGAGCGTTAGGCCATACTGATTCTGCTGCAACGTTGGTTTCTTGAAAGTCGCCGGGCGCTGTCCGAAAATGTAGCCGATGGCATTCAGTTCCGTGTTGCGCAAAAAGTCGTAGGCAGTGCCGTGGAATTGATTGGAGCCGCTGCGTGTGGCGGCAATGATTGTCGCCCCACCACTGCGTCCATATTCGGCGCTGTAGTTATTGGTGATCACCTTGAACTCCGCCACCGCATCCGGCGAAGGTTGAATCACCTGGTTGGCGAAGCCCTGGTTCGAGGTGCCATAAGCGTTGTTGTCCACGCCGTCCAGTAGAAAATTGTTGTAAGTACTGCGCAAGCCGTTCACGTTGAACGATCCTTCGCGCGGCGTACCTGAACTGGCGGAAGGTGATTTGCGGACGCCTGTGGAAAGCAACGCCAAATCGGAATAACTGCGGCCATTCAAAGGCAGTTCCACAACTTGGGCACTGTTGATCACTTGGCCACGATCGCTGGAATCGGTTTGCAGAATGGCGGCGGCTCCGGTCACTTCCACAGTCTCAGCCACTGCGCCGACCTGCAGCGACAGGTCCACGCGTTGCCGTGCGCCGACGTTAACGGTCAGATCGGACGCCTGCGCTTTTGAAAATCCAGGCGCTTCCGCTGTCACCGTATAGGCACCCAGTTTGACATTGGAAAACGTATAATTGCCGTTGCCATCGGTCGTCGTCTTGGCTTGTATCCCAGTAGCTTTGGAAACTAACGTGATAGATGCCGAGGCCACTACGGCTCCAGTTTTGTCGGTGACGGTCCCGAGCACTTCGGCAGCCTCGAATTGGGCGTTAAGCAGCCGTGCTGCAAACAGCAGGGCGCAGAAAGTTTTCACGGACGGAGATTGCGTAGATATTCTCATAGATTTCACCTTGGTATTCGACACTGTAGCGCGACTAGGTTTCAAATGGCTTCCAGAATTGTGAAGCTTTGATGACAATAATCCCCATACAGCTCCTGTATATTCCAAGTACGTAATCATCTTACGCTTTGGTTTTAGGGAAAGACAGGGTTATTCGAAAAGATCAGCTTGTTCGCGGGTGATTCGGTCCCACAGTGGCTGAAATTGAAACCAACCCGCAAGCGGCGTTCCAATCTGACCACGGGCCACCAATGCACTTTCGTGGCTGATCGGCTTCGGGTTGCCCGCAGCCTCAGCCAGCAGCTGGCATTGACAACTTCGATCCATCGTGATGAACCACCATACGGCTTCGTCCACCGTTTGGCCGACTGTCAAAAGCCCGTGGTTCTGCAAGATAGCTGCCTTCTTCGCACCCAGTTTTACGGCAATTCTGTCGCCTTCGCTGGTCTCGTACACCACGCCAGTGTAGTCGTCGAAAAGCGCATGATCGTCATAGAATGCGCAAGCATCTTGCGTTAACGGATCAAGCAAGCGTCCTAGCGTGGACCAACTCTTTCCGTACATTGAATGGGAATGGGCGGCGGCGACAACATCTGGCCTCGCACGATGAATTCTGGAGTGGATCGCGAACGCCGCCCGATTTACAGGGCGACCACCTTCCATCACTTCGCCGGAATCGTTTACAAGGATCAAATCACGAACTCGAATGTGCGCAAAGTTCATTCCAAACGGATTCACCCAGAAATGATCGGTCTTCTCCGGATCCCGAACCGTGATGTGACCTGCCACGCCTTCCTCATAGCCGAAGAGTGCAAACAGCCGGAACGATGCCGCCAAGCGTTGCTTGCGGTGCAACCGTTCTTCGTCGATGGTTTTGAAAACAGGAGGACCCATTAGGCTTTAGAGATCGGTCAAATAGTTGAGCCGGCCCTTTGAATCGCCAAGCGTCTCGGCCTTCACGCCCATACGATCCAGCATCGCTAAAAACAAGTTAGTAAGCGGAGTTTCCGAAGCGTACTTAATATGCCGCCCGGTTTGAAACGCGCCTTGCCCTGAACCAGTGAACAACAGCGGCAAGTCGTGATGCGTATGCCTGTTGCCATCGGCCAAGCCCGAACCATACACCAACATGCAATTGTCCAGCAGCGTTCCGTCGCCTTCTTTGATGGATGCTAGTCGACCGAGAAAATAGGCGTACTGTTCCATGTGGTGGCGGTTGATCTTCGCCAGCTTTTCAATTTTCTCTACATCGCCCTTGTGATGTGAAATGCCGTGGTGCGCGTCCGGCACGCCAATCGAACGGTAGGTCTGGTTCGATCCTTCGCGGCCCATCATGAAAGTGGCCACGCGGGTTGCATCGGTTTGGAAAGCAACCACCATCAGATCGAACATCAGGCGGACATGATCGGTGAACTCCACCGGAATTCCGTTGGGTTTCTCAAAATCGGGCTGCACCGTTTGAGTTGTGCTTTGTTCAGCCATCTGAATTCGTTTTTCAATTTCGCGGACGCTGGTCAAATACTCATCCAACTTACGCCTGTCAGATGAACCCAAGGTCCCTTGCAAACTGGCGGCGTCTTCACGAACATAGTCCAGAATGCTCTTCCGCTGACGTTCCCTGCGCGCACGGACATCTGCCGGCTCGCTAAAATCAGCGTTGCCAAACAGGCGTTCGAAAACCAGACGAGGATTCACTTCCGGCGGATTCGGTAACGATTCGGTGCGCCAGGAAATGCTATTGGAATACGCGCAACTGTAGCCGGAATCACAGTTGCCCACAATTCGGCCATGCTCAATCCCAAGTTCCAGGGAAGCAAACCGGGTCCTGGCCCCAATCGCCTGCGCGGCCACTTGGTCGGCAGAAATACCAACCTTGATATCCGCGCCCGCTGTTTTGCGCGGATGCACTCCGGTTAAAAATGTCGAAGCGGCGCGGGCGTGATCTCCAGGCCCATCACCGAGCGCACGCCCATTGACTTGCGATAGGCCCGTCATCAATAGGGATTTGTTTTTGTAGGCGGCGATCGGTTCAAGAATGGGCGTTATCTCGAAACCAGCGCCTTCGGCGGCAGGCGTCCAATTGTTCATGATGATGCCGTTCGGCACGTAAGTAAATGCCATTCGTACAGGTGCGGCCGTACCGCTTTTTGCCGCGGCTCCGAAAGCCGGACGCATGGCTTCAAGGAATGGCAATCCAATCGCCGCGCCAGCCGCCCCACGCAAGAATGTTCTGCGGTTCAAACTTTTTCCGATCATCACTTCGCTACTCCTTCGGCCCTTCGCATTTGAAACGGCATGCTCTCAACAATGTCCAGAATCAACGATTGAAATTTGTGCCCTTCAGCTGCAATTCTATTACAGATTTGATTCACCTCGGGGCGGTCATACTTCTCAAGTCCGCGCCCCAAAGCGTAGGTCATCAATTTCTCCGTCAAGTTCTTCACAAAAGAAGCCTGGCGGTTCTCCGCCAAAATCTTTTTCAAGCCCCCGGCGTCATCGAATTTCTTGCCACTGAGTGCACCGGAAGCATCTATCGGAAGAGCGCCGTCTTTCGATCGCCAAACTCCAACGGCATCGTAATTTTCCAGTGCAAATCCAAGGGTATCCATCTTGTCGTGGCACACCGAACAGCTTGCGCTGGCGCGATGCTTCTGCAGTTGCGAACGCAGCGTTTCATCCACGCCAATCTTTTCGGTATTCAATTCCGGAACATCGGGCGGAGGAGGTGGTGGTGGCGTTCCCAAAATATTTTCCAGAACCCACTTGCCGCGCAACACTGGACTAGTTCGCGTTGGGTAGCTGGAAACCGTTAGGATGCTTGCCTGCGTCAGAATCCCGCCGCGTTGTCCATTCCCAATCTCCACTTTGCGAAACTGTTCGCCTTCCACGCCATCAATGCCGTAGTGTTTCGCCAGCCGCGTATTTAGAAAGCTGTAACGCGAATCTAAAAACTCAAGGATGCTGCCATTGCCCCGCAACAAGTTCGCGAAGAATAGCCGCGTCTCTTGATCCATCGCCTGCCGCAAGTCATCGTCAAAATCCGGGAAGATATCCGGATCAGGCTTGGCGCTTTCCAGGTTTCGTAATTGCAGCCACTGGCCGGCAAAGTTTTCCACCAGCGCATCGGCCTTCGGACTGGCCAGCATTCTCCGGGTCTGCGCCTGCAAGCCATCGCGCGTAAAAATTTGCTTCGACCGCGCAGCCTCCAGCAATTCATCGTCGGGCATGCTGGACCACAAAAAGTACGAAAGGCGGCTGGCCAATTCGTACGGGCCAAGGCGCTCGGTCCCCTGCCCCGCCTGCGTGTTCCGCTCAATCCGGAAAAGGAAATGCGGCGAAACAAGAACGGCCTCTAACGCCAATTGAACTCCTTGCTCGAAAGAATCACCGTCTTTCCTCGCCTCGACGACGAACCCTGCTAGCCGGTTAATTTCGTTCTCTGTGACCGGTCGCCGCCAGGCCCGTTTCGCTAAGCCCGTCACAATCGTCCGCGCACATTCAGGCGTACCATCATCACAAACGAAGATTTTCTTATGGCTCTCGGGCTTGCCCAATTTCTCGTCAAAAAAGGGGCCTTTCACTTCCACGTAATCCATGAACACTTCGCGCAGCGAAGGATCAGCCAGCTGTTTGTCATTCACATTGCGGTACGGCCTGCCGTTGACATCGAGCGGGACGACGCGCAATTTTCGTTCGCCTGGCAACACCGGAATCCGCAGCGTTACGATTCGATTGGCGGCAGCCACCGGAGCGAAGGACCGGCGCTTCAGTTCTTTGCCATCCAGATAAAGGACAACCGTTGTAGCCGGGGCATCTTTGTCTTTGCGGCGATCGATGAACCTCGCTGTCAGTTCGTATTCCGCGTAGGCGGGAAAAACGTGATTAACCGCAATCGCCCCGGTCAATACATCTGCCTTTGCCTTATCCGCGTTATAACGCTCAAGGGCGGGCTTGAAAGGCTTGCCGGTAATAATCGCCATCTTCGCTATCTTCTCCGCCGAGGCAAGGTACTTCTCCATCAGCACAGGCGAAAGCGTTAAGACATCGCCAATGTTGTCGAACCCGTAGCCCGCATCGTCGTTCGGAAAATCATCAGCCGGATGGAAATTCACGGCGAGCAGGTCGCGAATAGTATTGTTGTACTCGCTCTTGTTCAGTCTGCGCGCTGTCACCCTGCCTGGATCGGGCTTCACGTGCTTGTCAATGCGCGCCAACTGCCCGTCGATCCAACCTGTGACCGACTTCATTTCAGCCGCGGTTGGACGGGGCCTGCCGGGCGGCGGCATTTCCCCATTCCGAAGCTTAGTCAGCACGTCGTCCCAAAGGTTACGCTCCGCCAACCCTTTCGAGACATCTCGGAGTTGCTCCAAATTTACGTCGGCCATCTTTACCTTCGCGTTGTGACATGCCGAACAGTGCTTAGCCAAGAAAGGGGCCACGGATTTTTCAAGCGCAGCTTTACCCTCTTGCGCGCGCAAGCACAAGGGCAAAAAGAGGAGGGTGAGGAACCGAGTGCGCAGCATGTTTAGCAGCATGTTTAAATGATAGGCGACGGATTGCTATCCCCGGTTACAAATATGAACTCGAATCTCAGTGAATCGAGTGCTGACGGGCCGGCGTGTCTTGCTTATAAGGCCTACCGCACCGCTGGCGCCTGTGAAAACGTCCCCGCCGCGCGAACGCCTTCCGCAATCGTTCGAAAAAACTCGATGGGAGTTGCAATGCGCAAACCCGTGCGGTCAGCCACTTCCCGCGTAAAGTGTTTCAAATTGTGGGTAAGAAGCCAATCCGGTTTGGATTCGATGGCCGACAGCAGGACTGGGACATCCGAGGCATGTGCAATCAGCCTCCGCGAGGCCAGAACATTTGCCTCGCTCGGATAGTGAATAATTTGAGGAGAGGTGAGTTCAATCAGCCCATGATAGTCGTCCAAGATTTGCCGTTGTTGACCTTCTGGAAGTTCCGCGACATGACGCAAAAGGTTCGTCTCCACTTCCTCGCGAACGGCTTCGGCCAGAACCAATTGGCAAACGCGGGAGGCGCACATCGAAAGCACCGCCCGATCCAACCCCCAACGGGCAACCAAACCACCGGTCAGAACATTCGAGTCCAGGAACAAGTGAATGCGCCTTCGCTCCTGGCTCATCGTTTGCCGGACGCCGCCGTCTTCGTGGCCGTATCTTCAAATAAACCTGGATAGCGTTTACGAGTCAACTCCTCACGCACTTCAGGCAAGGTGGATTGCAGGGCGACTTCCGTAATTCCGGCGTTCTCCAAACGGGACGAAAAGGATTCGCACAGTTGTTCAAAGCGCTTTTGCTCCGGCACAAGGAGCAAACCATCGCCAATGCGCAACATGGTCATGGGAGCACCTGTATCGAGATTCACAGCGTCCCGGTATTCTTTGGGTAGAGTCATGGTGCCACGCTCGCCCAAACGAGTGGTTGTTATATAGTCGATCAATGATATGTTTTCGGTGATCTCCATGATTTCCCTCTCTTTCTGATTTTCAGAATAACACAACGTAACTACTGAAGCAAGTTTTTTGATCGTTATAGAGACATCTTAAGTCCGATCAAAAATACATTACTATACGTTAATCAATTTCAACTAATTGAAAATTAATAACTTAAAAGTTACTCTTGTCACTCCTCTCCTGAGTGTGCTAATAATAACCTTAGGGAGCCGCGGCGCTCAAAGCACCTCAACGGCCCTCCGATTTCGTCACAACGTCCCTCATTTACCCTTGGAGGTTTAAACAGGTATGAATATCCGTCCGCTACATGACCGCATTGTGGTCAAGCGCCTTGATGATCAAGCAGAACAGGTACTCAACGGGATCATCATCCCCGATAGTGCAAAGGAAAAACCGCAGGAAGCGGAAGTGGTTGCCGTAGGTAAAGGCAAGCGTTCCGATGACGGAAAATTGATTCCTCTCGATGTCGCGGTAGGAGACAAGATCCTATTCGGCAAATACTCGGGCAGCGATATCAAAGTCGACGGCCAGGAATATTTGATCATGCGCGAGGACGAAGTTCTTGGCGTGATTGAACCCGTTGCCGCAAAGAAGAAGAAGTAAGTAGTTTGGGAATACAGGAGAACTGAAACGATGCCAGCTAAACAAATTGTCTACAGCGAAAATTCCCGTCAAGCGATTTTGCGTGGAGTGAACCAACTTGCCGATTGCGTGAAGGTCACGCTTGGTCCTAAGGGCCGCAACGTGGTTCTGGAGAAGAAATTCGGCGGCCCAACAATCACCAAGGACGGTGTTACGGTTGCTAAAGAAGTGGAACTCAAAGATCCACTGGAAAACATGGGTGCGCAGATGGTTCGCGAAGTCGCCTCGAAGACTTCCGACGTGGCCGGCGATGGCACAACCACCGCAACCATTCTTGCTCAAGCCATCTTCCGTGAAGGTGTCAAGTCTGTCGCCGCCGGTGCAAACCCGATGGCTCTCAAGCGCGGCATCGAGAAGGCCGTGGCCGTTGTTGTAGCCGAAGTGCAAAAAATGAGCACCAAGGTTTCCAACGACGAACGCATCGCCCAGGTCGGAACCATTTCCGCCAACGGCGACTCCACCATCGGCAACATTATTGCCGAAGCCATGAAAAAGGTCGGCAAAGACGGCGTCATCACCGTTGAAGAAGCCAAGACCATGACCACCGAATTGACCACGGTGGAAGGTATGCAGTTCGACCGCGGTTATCTCTCCCCGTATTTCATCTCCGATCCTGATCGGATGGAATGCGTCCTCGAAGAGCCCTACATCCTCATCCACGAAAAGAAGATCACCAATATGAAAGATCTTCTGCCGTTGCTTGAGCAGATCGCCCGCGCTGGCCGCCCGCTGCTGATCATCGCAGAGGAAGTGGAAGGCGAAGCGCTCGCAACCCTCGTAGTCAACAAACTCCGTGGCACCTTGAACGTTGCGGCTGTGAAGGCTCCTGGCTTCGGAGATCGCCGCAAAGCGATGCTCGAAGACATCGGCATCCTCACCGGCGGCAAGGCCATCATGGAAGAGACCGGCATCAAGCTTGAAGGTGTTCGCCTTGAAGACTTGGGCAAGGCCAAGCGCATTACTGTCGACAAAGACAACACCACCATCATTGATGGCGGCGGCGAACAGAAGACAATCGAAGGCCGCATCAAACAGCTGCGCGCTCAGATTGAGGAAACCACCTCCGATTACGACCGTGAAAAGCTGCAGGAACGTCTGGCCAAGCTGGCCGGCGGTGTTGCCGTAATCAAGGTGGGCGCGGCTACCGAGACCGAAATGAAGGAAAAGAAGGCTCGCGTGGAAG
>JANXXI010000207.1 GCA_025350695.1 Acidobacteriota bacterium | reverse complement strand
GGTGGGCGAAAAGTATATTCCGATCGGGTATGCGTTACTGGCGATTATGACCATACCGATGACGATTCACATGATGCAGGCCGGATCACCGAAAATTCTGTTGGGGATGGCCCGGCATAGGACTCTGGCGATCGCCCTGATGATTGAGGCGGTGGTCAACCTAGGGCTTAGCATCGCGTTGGCTCCACACTTCGGACTGCTCGGCGTCGCCTGGGGAACGGCGATTCCACTTGCCATCAGCAACATCTTTTTTCTTCCGCTCCACATGTGTTCTCTGCTGCAAGTGAGCCTGCGGGAGTTTCTTGCAGGCGCCTATCGTTACCCGCTGTTAGCCGTCATCCCCTTCGCTGCCGCGTTATGGGCGGCCGACCGGTGGATTCAGGCGACTCAAGTTGTTGGTCTAATGGCGACGCTAGCCCTCGGGGGTGTGGTGTATTTAGCGGAGTTGGCGCTGTATTACCAGTTTGTCGAACGCCGGGGTAGTTGAAGCCGTATTCCGCTTCGAACGATTTCTAGCGGTCGAAGACCTATGGTTAAAACAGAAGAACCCGCCGATTATAAATGAAGATTGGATACCGGCTTTTAGAGGATTCAGGTCATGTCACACGAGGTCGGGTTGTTGTGCAAGCGACTCCACGAAGTCTGGAACTACCGTTTGCGTAATTGAGCCGGCGGGCGCTGGGCCGGCTATTGCCGTCCGGCATCGATCGTGTTTCTGCTTACAGAGCGCTGTAACGCCAAGTGTCTGCATTGCGATATGTGGAAGAACACCGGCCGGGAGGATTCTCCGGAACCAGGCCAATGGAAACAAGTGGTAACCGATCTCCGGCAATGGTTGGGACCGGTACATATCACTTTCAGTGGTGGCGAGGCATTGATTAAACCGTTTACTACGGAATTGTTATCCCATGCCGTGTCTGAGGGGCTGTTCCCCGAGATCCTGACACATGGCTACTGGGAAGATCAGGGCAAGATCGAGCGGCTTGCGATGACGAATCCGTGGAAGGTAACAATCTCCTTGGACGGATTAGGCGAGACGCATACTTTAGTGCGGGGCCGGCCTAAGTTCTGGGAGCGGACATCGCAGTCGAATCGAGACATTAAAACGCATGCGGAAAGAAAACCAGTTGCGTTATATCATCCGATTGAAGAACGTGATCATGTCCCACAACTTACATGACGCGGTGGAAATCGCCCGGTTCGGCAATGAGGAAGGTGTGGAGGTTTTCTACCAGGCGATCGAGCAGAACTACAACACGCCGGACGATGCGGAATGGTACTTGCACAGCGATAACTGGCCGAAGCATCCGGCGCAGGCAACGGCAACCGTTGGGAAATTGATTGAACTGAAAAGGGAAGGGTATCGCATCGCCAACAGTTATGAGCAACTGGAGGCAATGGTGTCATATTTTGGCGATCCGGGCGCGAACCGGATGGCGATCATGGCCCATAGCGCGCATGAATCACGGCGTTCCTGCGTTGCTCTGACCAATCTCCAGTTACAGGCGAACGGAGACGTGACAGTTTGCACCGGTGCGCCAACGGTGGGCAACATCAAACAAGCGCCTATCCGGCAGATCTGGGAAGAGCGCCCGAAACTGTGGGAGAGCGGGTGTTGTCTGGAAAAGCGGTGTTCGGTAGACGAGCTGTCTAATATCGTTCCGGCGTCGTCGCTGCAAGCGGCATCCACCTGAAATACAAAGGCAGAGTCCCCCCGCGATCGCATAACAACAAATAAATGCAAAAACCCTTGTGTTACTTAACTATCAAGTCATGCAGTATGAGACCAATTATTGGCTTGGCCGAACAACTCGAAACAAATTGCCCTTGATTGTTTCGTCTTGTTCAACCGTCCGATGAACGCTCTCCGCCAATCGCCTCGAATTCGGATCATAGGTGCAAATGATGATCCCAGCATGCTCCACTATCTTGCGAATATGAAGAGTCAAGAAGTGACGCCTGTTTTGGGTCAACAAAATCCGCGATTCCTGCGCAGCGAAGGAAAGCACCTCCTCGTCCGGGACCGCCCTATTCGCGTTTCCTGCATCGAACGAGGTCAAGACGTCGTGCCCCAACCGCCGGAGTTCTTCAACGCACTGGAGCGGAAAGTTCTCGTTGGAATAGAAACGAGCCATCAAGCAGACTCGTTGTCCAGGATTTGAGCTTCAATCTCGGCCATATGACTGCGGGCGTAAGCCCGAGCGTTCACCAAGTCCTCCGCGCGGAGTGATGGATAAGCCGCCAGAAGCTCCTGGTCCGTCGAGCCGAGGCGCCGCGCCTGTTCAAGAAGCCAAACAGGTATGCGCGTTCTGACAATGCATGGCTCGCCGCCGCAAACATTACTTAGGGAATCAATGCCAGGGAAGTCATCGCCCAAGTCCTGAACGACCCACTTTAACAACTGTGCTCTCTCCCCACGGGAAAGTTCGGGAAGCATTTTCTCGAAATCTTGAAGCGTGGCCATGGCGGATAACTTATTGTCCCCGATCAGGTAGAGCGAAGCTAGGTGAAAAATGTCGTACATTACAGCTCGCGGTTTGCAGGTCGACTATTCAGCCCTTGCATCAAGCGAAGGTTTAATTTAATGGATTGGACCATAGGGGCAAGCCGGGTGGTCAATAAACTCCGGTCCGCGTTCGTTCAGATGATACCCGTCGACGTACATGTCGGCTGTGGTTGGAGTGGACGGCAGGAGTACAAACACCGGTATTCCCTTTTTAGTATAGGCTTCGAGAGTTGGTTTTAGGAACAGTTCAGGTCTGTTCACGCCGTTGGCGCAATACAAACAGCTAAGGGAATAGAGTTTGACTTGCTGAATTCGGCCAGTTCGGGTGCGTGTTGAGTTGGGCCATCTTACCGGCGAACCTTTCATCGGACATCGGCGCTTCCGTGCTTTGTTCACGCTCCTGATCGGTGCGGATGGCCAGCAGGATTGGTATATGGAACATCTCCGACATATTTTGTAAGCCTTGCTGCACCAAAGCCGTAACCGAAAGGCGGTGATCGTTACCCCAAACTGGCCGGCGTAAGTTCGGCGTCAGCAATTGCGTCCAACTTCATGTACGCAGGCTTGGGCACTCCGAAATGGGCGAGAAGCGTTGGCGCAACCTGGCGAAGAGAAATGCGTCGCGGTTCTCTTACAGGCTTCTTTGCGCTATCCCGGATCCAAAAAATTCCGTCCGGATGGTGCATACCACTCTTAATCCCGCCCGCTTGGTAGAAGAGCTTACCAAACGGCATTTCCTGCCCCGTGGCATTGCGAACTACCGCTTTCTTATCGGTGTTGGAAAAAACTCCGCAACTGGCGTGTACTTCGTTACCGGAGCGACGGGCATTCATCATTCTCTTGCCATCAATGGTTATTGCCTCAAAAAGCCGCAAGCACTCGACCGCATCCGTTTCCTCTTTGAAGTACATCAGGAATTCCTCAGACATAACCGGTGCGTAACGATATGGGGTATGGACGCCGGCCCAGGCGAAGAAAGAGTCCGGATCAATGGCCCGGAAGAAAAGTTTCCCTTCCTTGTCTTCATAGGTCAAGCAGGGCTGCTGGCTAAGCGCTGTCGCCAGGACGATGACGGTATCCGGGCCCGCAAGCCGGAGGCAATCTCCAACGATCCCATCCATTGCCGTATAGCCTATTTCCACCGCGTTTTTATATTCGTTCTGCTCTTCCCCGGTGGGCTTGATTTTGAATGCGCCGGGCTCCATATTGCGCCAATACATGTGCTGGAAGTGGGCCGTGCTATTAATAAAATACGTTGCGAAATCCGGCCGTTTCGATTTCCAGTAATGGGAAAACACGTCCCACTGCAAGCGGTCGAGAATGGTGGCTCGCTTCCAGCGGAATTTACCGCCGTTTTCCGACAGTAATTGCTTTAGGGTCGCCTGGATGGTTTTGAGAGAAAGGCCGTTACCGAGCATGAACTTTAGAAAGCGCAAATGGTCTGCTTTCGATACCGGCATCTTGTCCCGGCTGTGCTCTTGCACGTTCCGGCGGATGTAATCGAAGAAGTCGTGGAATTCTTCTTTCGGAAAAGGCTCAACGCCGATCGACCAAGGGTCAGGAAGAAAGTGACCATTCAGTGGTTTACTTAATCCCGCGTTCATGCTTGCGCAGATCCATTGCTTGTAACCGGCGTCATTTAATAGATCAAACACTCGCGGAAACGGAACCTTGTGGCCGTCACCCAGATCGAAAATGCCATGTTCTTTGAACGACAATCCAGTCTGTACGGTTACCCATTGAATCCAAGGCTCCAGATTCGGAGCGATTTCCTCGGCCTCGGTGATATAGACTTGTGATTGTTCCTTTAGCGCGCCGAAATTGGGAAGCTTCCCGGCTGCGATGAATTGATCCATTAGAGTTGGGCTCAATTCGTTGAACTCCAGCATGATAATCGGTCTTGGCTTTGACATTCGCGGCTCCTTTAGATCTGCTAAGATCTGCCTTGTTTATTCTAAGATATTACCTTAACTAAGGGTAAAGCGATTCCTACGCCGACAT
>JANXXI010000145.1 GCA_025350695.1 Acidobacteriota bacterium | reverse complement strand
CACTGCTCGAAGCGCTGGCGCGCGTCCTTCAGATCGCCCTCGGCCACCAGCACGTCACCCAGGTTGTTCAGGCTTACGCTGAGGTCGCGCTGGGCCTCGGCGCTGGTGGGGTTGGCGTTGGCCAGCCGCTGTCTGATCTCTAAGCTCTGCTCGAAACGCTGGCGCGCGGCCTTCAGATCGCCCTCGGCCATTACCACTTGGCCTAGTACATCGAATGCAAAAGCTAACTCACGCGAATCTCGTTGGGCGCCCGCCATTTCAAGCGCTTCTTCGGGTAGGCCTGCAACCAGGGTGAGCTGCGCAAGCGCCGTCATGGCCGCATTCAAGTTCCCTTCGTTGATCAACCCTTGAAGCGCCGGGATGGCGAGTTTCAGCCAGACGGCCTGTTTGTCAGCTCCCTTGTTGGCTGCGGCTTTCATAGCGCGATCGAGGAGCATTTGGCCAAAGCCGGGGATTGCGGTAACCGTCCTCTCCGAATCCCGGGTTGGAATGGCGGGGAGTTGCGGCGCTTCTGTTTCCAACTCTTCGCGAAATAAGAAAAAGCGATTCAGGTCCGGCAGTAATTGGGCGAAACGGGTGGCGCCATTTGGAGACATCCACCAGATTTGGACACCGGGCCGTTCCACGATCGCTTCTCTGCTGAAATTGACCCAAAAAGCGGACTCCTGGTTGTCCGGGGAAAATACATCGTCGGGATCGAGGACAAACAGGACATCGGCTTGGTTGGAAACGACTGACGCCACGAATTCGGCGGCCGGCATTTTGGCGCATTGCAGTGACTCTGTTCGCAGGTTCTGTTCAAGTAGGCGCGCGCGTAAGGCGGAAAGCACTTTTTCGCGCGCCGGCCTGGATTTGTAGGTGACCAGCGCGACCCCTTGGCGCACCTCGAAAGCCCAATCGCCTAAAGATCTAACGAGCCATTCGGGGGTTCCGGCGGTCACAGATCAACGCCGCCACCCTTATAAGTGAAAGTTGGGTCGGCGGAGAACTGCTCCTTCAGCATTTCGACGCCAAGCGGATGGACGCCGTAGCGGCCTGGACCATTGAAGTAAAGTACGGCGCGGCGGCGCAGTAGCTGGTAGAGGGCTTCGTCCGGGATTTTCGCGTCGGGCGAGTTTTCGTAGATAGCGCGCAGCTTCAGTTTTTTCATTTCCCACGTGGTCGGGTCTGAATCTTCCGGAACGGTTCCCATTCTGTTGCGGAAGGCGCTGAGTTCTTTCAATACGGCCAATTTCACATCGGCCAGAAGAATTTTTGCTTCGGTGTCCGGACGGTCCTCGTTACGATACCGTGCGTGCTTACCAGCGGTAACAATCATGGTGAAGAGCAAATGAAGATCGCCGCTGGCTGCGCGAAGAAGCAGATCAAAGGCATCCTTTGCGAAGAGTAAATCCATGGCGGCCCGCTTTTCCAGCAGCTCGTTCAGGGCTTTGATTCCTTCAGGGTTGGGTTTGTGATTTTCGTCGCAGACGGGGATGTCGTAGATGGCATATTGCCGGTCCCTATCAAAGGGAAGTTTCGTATCGTTGGAATGCACAAAGGGAATGGGCAAGGTGAAGAGCAAATGCAGGGGCAAATTGCGAAAAAGAGGCGCGTATTGTACAAAGGTCTGATCCAGCAGGGCCTTCGGGATTTGGTCCTTATCGAAATTCTCGCCAACAACAAGTAGCTCTAATCCGGGTAAGTGCTCCGAGACGATTTCGACCTTGCGGGCAAGAAAACCGACCAGGTTTTCCAGAGTTTCGCTTTCCAAAGCGAAGTCGGTCTTTTCAGACACGTCCCGGCGCAGGCCAAGCTTGAGCAGTGAGAGTACATTCACTTCCACGCCCGCTTGGGTGGTTTCTCCTGTTTGCACTTTATTCTGCAGGTGGGGAAAGTAGGGAGCCAATTCCTTTTGCAGATCCTTTTCCATGATTGCCGCTACGTGGAAGTCTTTCCCTAACTCCTTGCACTTGTGGCGCGCTTCCACAATAAGGTTGATGCCTAACAAAATGATGACATCCGCGACACCGAACGTTTGCGGGTTCAACTGGTTCAAGCCATCCAAGCGAACCACCAGAAATTTCTCTTGAATCCTGGGGTCGGTCAGCAAGCGGTTGATTTCCGTAGATTTGCCATTGCCACGGTTGCCGTAGAGTACTCCCTTGAAAAAGAAGCTCTGTTCGGCGGATTCCAGCAGATCGTCCTTGACGCCGCGCTGTAGGAAATTGTTCCGATGCTGGTCAAGAGCGCCGGAGTAGAACTGCATCTCACCGGCAGTGAGGGGGTCGGCGCGGAATGCGTTGGGAATGCCCCGCAGGCCGGTTGCCTTGGTGATGGGAGCACGTTGTCTAGGCGGCATCAAACACTATAGTAGCCCAGGGGGCCACAAGCGAGGGAGAATGGCATGCATGGAGGCCTTCCGCGTTTGGCAACTGTCCCTTGCTTCAGAGCACGATGCAGCAAGTGCTCACGGAGTTGAACAATCGCGGAGTGAAGGATGTATTCGTTCTCCTTGTTCATTATCGGAGAACTCGTTTACACAATCCTTTGTACACTCGATTTTTCGAATCACAACCGGCCCTGTCAAGGATTTTGTGTAAACGATTCTCCCAGTTGACTTACTTTGCTTCCCGCCG
>JANXXI010000058.1 GCA_025350695.1 Acidobacteriota bacterium | reverse complement strand
ATCTTTTCGATCGGCAATCCCGACGCCCTTAAACGGCCCGCATCCTGATCCCGCCGTACCGTCGCAAAAACTCGGAAACCTTGCCGCGCGAACAGATACGCCGTGATCGCGACTTTACAGGTTTTATCGTCCCAAATCTGCTTTGCCGCACCCGTAGGATCGAGCTATCATTGTGCTACATTTAGTTAGCTCACCTATGTCCGTACTGATTTCTCTCGATTGGCCTTCGGTCCGTCAACACTACGACGAACGAGTCCGCGTTCATCGAGAGGCTCTGTCCTTGCACGGAAAGCGACGTGTTCCGGCGTTCTGCGATCTGATCCTGGGAATCTCTGATCCGCACGGTAACTACAGCGCCGCCGAACATCACCTCGGGCCCAAGGTCCTGGCGACGAACGACAATGCCGAGGACCGGGTGTATAGAATGGCTGAGGAGTTCGCCCGCTTATCAAGTGCCCACGAGGTACCAGCGGTAATTCGGCGAGTCAACCTGAAATACCTCCGGATAGGCGTAGGGTCTGAAATCTCCTGTCTTGTGAACCCGGAACGCTGCTGGGTCGCCAACGTGCGAACCATTTGGACGCATCTGGTCATCAAGCACGCTGACGACGTTAATAAGGCAAACGAAGAACTCGAGCTCTATCGCGACGCGGACGTTGAATCCGAGATGGAGTATCGAATGTGGGAGGCAATTCACGGTGAACTTGCGACGAGCATGACGCGAATCGCCGAGGAAGGTCGGCGTCTTGCGCTGAGTGATCGGGTAACACCAGGGCCACTTACTTACCTGTGGGCAGACGCAATCGCAAACGCGCTCTACGAGCAGAATTAACCAGAATTCCACTCTTCCCATGTTCCTGCAAGCCAAGTAGGCATTCTGGGAGATAGAACCCGTAAAACGCCATAGTCATCCGCAAAATAGTACCAGCCATATTTCTGTACCAAGCTTGTTATTTTCGCCCTGGCCCCACCACGTTTATGTCCAGCTGCTTTTCCAACTCCGCAATAGGAAGGCCTTCGAGAGGACCAGCCACCGCTATCCCCGCATTGTTTACCAAGCCAAACAACTTCCCACCCGCCGCCGCCCTCACTTTAAGCGCAGCCCTTGAAACCGAAGAAGTGTCAGTCACATCCAATAAAAGGGTTTCGATCGGCAATCCCGACGCCCTTAAACGGTCCGCATCCTGATCCCGCCGTACCGTCGCAAAAACTCGGAAACCTTGCCGCGCGAACAGATACGCCGTGGCTTGGCCAATCCCCGTGGAGGCCCCAGTAATCACAACCGCCCCCTCTTCATTCTCCATACTGTTTGGAAACTTCTCCTGTCACGGTAGAATAAGGGTACATCCAATAGCGCATCCCCAAGCTTCAGTATCGCTGTAAGGACCATTCGATTTGATATATAAGCTGGTTTACGAAAACTTGAAACACAGGCCGTTGCGCACATTACTCAGCACGCTAGTCATAGGTGTTGGCGTCACCATGATTCTAACTTTGGTAGGTATGAGCGAAGGCACCTTGAACGAACAGCGGAAGCGCGCCCGCGGCATCGGCGCCGACATCTTTGTCATGGGTTCCAACAGTTCGGTCATCGGAACCGGAACCGCCTCAATGAACGAGGGGCTTGTCAAATTTCTGGAGAGCCAACCGCATATCAAAGTTGCCACAGGAACGGTTGTTCATTCGATCGGCACGCTAAAATCAATCACTGGAGCCGACCTCGATAAATTCAACCGACTCAACGGCGGACTGAAATTCGTTTCCGGCGGGACGTTTGTTAAGGACGACGACATTCTAATAGACGAATTTTACTCCCGCCAGGAGAAGAAGAAAGTCGGCGACAAGTTGACTCTGTTGAACCGCGATTGGCGCGTGGCCGGCGTCTATCAACCTGGAAATGCCGCGCGCGTCCTGCTGCCATTGCGAGTCGTGCAAGATTTGACCAGCACACAGGGTAAGCTCACCATGATCTACGCCAAGTTGGACGACCCGGCCAACACCGAAGCGGTCATCGCTCAATTGAAGAGCCAGCTTCAAGACTATAAAATTTTCTCCATGGAAGAGTTGATCAGCCAATACACCACTAATGCCCTGCCCGAACTGCAAGTCTTCACCAAGGTCGTCATCGGCCTCAGTGTTTTCTTCGGCGCCCTGATGGTTTTTCTGGCAATGTATACGGCTGTGCTGGAACGGACGCGCGAAATCGGAATTCTGAAATCGTTGGGAGCCACGCCGGGTTACATTCTTGGCATCCTGTTGCGGGAAACATTCTTAATGTCCATCTTGGGCGCCATCGTGGGCATCGGTCTCAGCTACGTTACGCGCTGGGTGATGATGGTGTTAATCCCCGCTACCTTCACCCAGGAAATCGTGTACGATTGGTGGCCCATTGCCGGACTCATCACCATGGCGGGCGCTTTACTTGGCGTGATTTATCCTGCTTGGAAAGCCGCCACGCAAGATACATTGGAGTCCCTTTCCTATGACTAACGGCGCAATCATAGAAACTCGCGGCCTAAAGAAAACCTACCGCCAAGGGGACATGGATGTACAAGCGTTGCGCGGTGTCGACGTTCAAGTGCAAAGCGGAGAGTTCCTCGCCATCGTCGGACCATCGGGTTCGGGCAAATCAACTCTGTTTCATATCCTTGGCGGCTTAACTCCCGCAACTGAAGGCGATGTGCTCATCAACGGTCAAGAGTTGCGGGGCCTGAGTGAAGCCGGACGCACGGAACTCCGCCGCACTACCGTCAGTTTCGTGTTCCAAAAGTACAACTTGTTGCCCACTCTGACCGTGCGCGACAACATCGAAATTGCCCGTGACATCGCCAAGAAGACAGGGCCGCTTGATCCGGCATTTTTGAAAGCGCTCGATATGCTGGGGATCGGCCATCGGCTGGATCACAAACCCCGCGCGCTATCCGGCGGGGAACAGCAGCGGGTGGCTATTGCCCGCGCCATCGTCAACGGTCCGGCGATTTTGCTGGCCGATGAGCCTACCGGAAATCTGGACACGGAAAACTCAACTAATGTTTTGGGGGTGCTGCGCGACTTGAATCACACCATTGGCCAGACCATCCTCATGATCACCCATAACCCAGAAGCGGCAGCCTTTGCCGATCGTATTATTGAGATGCGCGATGGCCGGGTAGTGAAGCATTAACCGCGCTGGTGAAATCTCTTCGCCGTAGCAACTGGTATCCGCCAAGAGCTACTTTCGGTTCCACTGCATCGTAGTGTGACTCCACCCAGCTTTCAATGCGAGGAAAGTGTTCGCTACTGCCGGCCCCGCCCGGAAGCAGTCTCAGAAATTCTGATCGTGACCAGACGGAATACATCAGCCATTGAGGCGGCGCTTTGGTCAAATCGGTCAGAACAAGGCTTTCATCGGTATCAGACATCATACCGGGCTGCAGAAAATTGAAACGCGCGGGGTTCTTTGCCTGGGTGACAAAGTAGAGCAGCGGCATGTAAGGGTAAACGTAAAGTGATTCCCCCGGCTTGATGTTTTTTACCAGCGAGGCAAGCCCCGCCGAGTCTTCGGGAGCAACTTTTACCGGACCGACTACCGTTTCCACTCGAAGCCCTTTGACCGTCTCCGCCCAGAAGTTCATCACGAAGGCGCCTAGGAACGCAGCGAAAAGGACGACTACACAGGAGGTGGTTTTTCGTGGCCACGAACGGGATACCCAGATCGCGGTGGCCACCAGCGGCAAAGCGGTCGTGTATAGAAGCATGGAAACGCTAAGGCGTGGGACCGTGGCTGCGATGAATGCCACGATGACCAGAGCCAGATAGACGAAAATTTGCCTTTCGCCAAGCTTTGCCTTTCTTCCATATGCTTCTCTGATAAGTCCCGTGATTCCTAATATTGGAAGTACCGCAGGCAATGCCAGACACATCGCCAGGCCAAGCGGAACCAGTTTCCCGATGCCTTCCCCATTTGAGAGAATCTTGTCGTAGCCGCCCATGATGGAACCATAGAACATCGTGTTTACACGTGAATGTGCGTTCGATAGCCAGCGCAACTGCTCCACAAATGCGCCAAATTCGCCGTGAGCCACCAGCCATAGCAGCGCGGGCGCGCCGCAGGCAGCCGCTCCCCCAACAACCAAACCGGCTTGCCGGAATTGTTTTTCAAACAGCAGCCAACATAGGGTTGCCAGCAGTACAAATCCAATCGGAGGAGTACACAATGCCGCGGCGCATCCGAAGACGCCAACCAAGGTCCATCGAATCCACCCGCCATGCAGCCGGGCATCCACCGCCAACGAAACAGAAAGAAGAGCAAGCGCCGCCGAATCCCAACGATGCTTCGCTGTAATATTGCTGTGATCCTCAAGCTGAATCGCAACGTAGAATGCCGTGGCTAAACTTGCGGCCATGCGCGTTGCGAATTGACTGGTAAGCCGGTACACCAAGCTCGCCTGCAGCGCGCACCAGAAAATGGGCAGGATTCGTCCTGCTAGAAAGGTCAACCCGAAAAGGCGGAACATCAGTTCCTGAAGCCAATAGCTACCCGGACTCATGTATCCGAAAAAATCCGCGTAAAGCCGCTGGCCGTTCAACATGCGTTGGGCGGTTTCAAGCGGAATTCCTTCATCGAGCGTCACCACGAACCGGTTGCCATGAAAGTAGAGTAGTCCTGCCGCTACCAGGGCGAAAATCACAAGCGGAACTTTGACTGATGTTACAGAGATTCCCACCATCTTCCATCGGAAGACGCGGCATATCCCATTAGGGTTTTTCTCAAAGACTGGGAACAAGTCTCAGAACAGCGGAGTCTATCTTGGCAAGGAGAGAGATCATGTTTGAAACAGCAATTCTAGAAGATCGCGGAGCGAAGAGCCGCGCTTGGACCATGGCGGCGGCAAGCATCCAGTTCGGACTTGTCGGCGTGGTCTTGCTAATCCCGTTGATGTCCCCTGACCGTCTGCAGATGATGGTGAAGCAGGCCACGATTTCCATGCAACCGCTTCGCGAGGCGCCTCCAATGCAAGCATCACCAAGTAGCGCCGCGCGATCACAGGCCCCAGTGCTTTCCATGACTCCCGTAGTTGCAAGGGTGCTTACAGCTCCCGCACGGTATACCAATCCCCCTGCAACGATCATTGACGATCCATCTGCTTTCGGTCCGCCGGCAATTAGCACTGCGGGTAATGGCCCATCGCCCTTCGTCCCGAATTCTTTGAGCAGTTTCGACCGAGAGGTAGCACCGCCGCCACCACCGCCGGCGCCCACACCTGTCGTAAAGCCCGTTGAGCAGAAAGGCCCCGTGCGGGTCGGCGGAACGGTGCTTGAAGCAAAGATCATCAAACGCGCAATCCCCATCTACCCGCCGCTCGCAAAGATGGGTCGCATCTCAGGGGTAGTGCGGCTTGAAGGAATCATCGCCAAGGATGGAACGATTCAAAAGCTACGTGTCCTGTCGGGCCACCCGTTGCTGGTAACAGCGGCGCTTGCAGCAGTCCGTCAATGGGTCTACTCACCCACACAACTGAACGGCCAAGCGGTGGAGGTGATTGCCCCAATCGACGTAAACTTCATCCTCAACAATTGAGGCTCTTATCGGCGCTGCCCGGCCCGAACTTTCTCGGCGACCTTCAACAGGGTGAGCAGCGCTACTGAAAGGCCTAACGCGAATCCGGCAATGTGCCAGCCATGGCTCTTCAAATACGCGAGGGCTCCGTCACCCAGCTGAATACCGAAGTAGGCTAGACCGAAGTAGTGCAGAATGCGCGCCAACAAGACGACCAGGAAGAACACCAGCGGTTGAACTCCGAACACACCGGATGAAACCACGAACGCCTTGGTAGGGGTCGGGATAATCGGAACAAGGGAGGTGACAAAAACTGTCGCTACGCCGTAGCGCTCGAACCATTCGCTCATCTTCGCGGCTCGTGTGGAAGGCCACCGGCTCAAATAAGCCTGCCCTCCTTTGCGGGCCGCATAAAACAAGAACATACATCCCGCGACGGATCCGATCACCGTCAACATAGCAACGAAATATGCGTTCGCCGGATCTTTTGCCGAGAGCGTCAACAGCAGAACGTCCACGGCGGCGGGCACAGGGATGCCCGCCGAATCGAGTGCGGCCACAATGAAAATCCCCAGTGGCCCCCAGCTCACCAGGGTTGCAAGAAATTGTTTCAATCTTCAATTTTACCGTGCTCAATCAACTCAAGCATTTGCGTTTCATCCACAACCTTCACGCCCAGTTCCCGAGCCTTATCCAATTTCGACCCGGCTTCTTCACCAGCCACTACATAGCTGGTCTTCTTACTAACCGAACCAGCTACTTTCGCCCCAGCCGTTTCGAGCCGCTTCTTGGCTTCGTCACGCGAAAGATTGGGCATCGTTCCGGTCAATACGAATGTCTGGCCAACCAACGTCCCTTCTATCTTTTCCTTCTTGACGTGGTCGAAGTTCACCCCAGCCTCGCGAAGCCGCTCAATCAAGTCCTGATTGTGCTGCTCAGCAAAGAACCCCGCCACTGCCGCCGCCACTTTAGGACCGACCTCATCGGCCTTCTGCAGCTCTTCTTCAGTAAGGGTGCGAATCCCATCGAGTGGCCCAAATGTATCGGCCAAAATCTGCGCCGTTCGTTCCCCGACAAACGGAATCCCAAGGCCGTTCAACAAGCGGGGCAAGGCAGCTCCGCGCGATCGGTCGATGTTCGTCACAATCTTCGCTGCCGACTTTTCGCCCATCCGTTCCAAGGCGGCCAACTCCTCGGCCTTCAGGCCATAGAGATCGGCAATGTTCTTTACTCGTCCGGTGGAAACCAATTGATCGACCAGCGCATCGCCCATGCCATCAATGTCCATCACTCCCCGAGCTGCGAAGTGTAGGATCGACTCTTTGAGACGCGCCGGGCAATTCGTATTGATACACCGCCGTGCCACTTCACCCTCAGCCCGTGTCACAACGCCGTCGCAAACAGGGCAGCGTTCAGGCATCAGAAACAGTTCTCGTTGCGCGCCATGCTCCAACACGGAGACCACTTTCGGTATGACGTCGCCACTGCGTTCGATCACAACCGTATCGCCAGCGGCCAAACCTAGCCGCTCAATTTCATCCTCATTGTGCAGAGTTGCGCGGCTAACGATTACGCCACTGACTTCCACCGGCTTAAGATGCGCCACCGGTGTTAATGCGCCAGTGCGTCCCACCTGAACCTCGATCTTTTCCACCAGCGTCACCGCTTGCCGCGCCGGATACTTAAACGCAATCGCCCACCGTGGAGCCTTCGCCGTGTAACCCAACTGCCGCTGCTGCGCCAGCGAATCAATCTTGATAACGACTCCGTCAATTTCGTACGGAAGCGAATCGCGCTTTGCCTCCCACTCGCGGATGAAGTCGAGCAAGTCATCCACGGTATCGCACAGCTTTCGCCGTGGGTTTACCTTGAACCCCAGTTCCTGAAGCCTTTCGAGTGACGCCCAATGGCTTTCGAACACGGGTCCCCCCTGTTCCAGATAATAGTAGGTGTAATAATCCAACTTACGCGCGGCTGTAATTGACGGATCCAGAATACGCAAACTTCCGGCCGCTGAATTTCGTGGATTCGCGTACCGGGGCAAGCCGGTCGTTTCCCGTTCGGCATTCAATTTTTGAAATGCCGCGTTGGGCATCACCACTTCACCGCGAACCTCAAACTCACCGTCCTGGCCCTTCACCTGCAGCGGAGCGGAACGAATTGTTCGGGCATTCGCGGTTACCTCTTCACCCTCTGAGCCGTCGCCCCGAGTGAGCGCCAACACCATCGCGCCATGCCGGTAACGGACGGCCATGGAAAGCCCGTCCAGCTTCAACTCCGCCACATAACGGTAGGGGGCGCCGGCCAACCCTTCGCTTACACGCCGGTCGAACTCGCGCAGTTCGGCTTCGTTCAGCGCGTTGTCCAAGCTCAGCATTACGGAACTATGCTTTGCCTTGGTAAACCCTTCGCGGGGCGCCCCACCTACACGCACAGTCGGCGAATCGCCGGTCTTAAGTTCAGGATGGGCCTCTTCCAATTCCTGCAAATGCCGCATCAGCTTGTCGTATTCGGCGTCACTGATTACCGGTTGATCCAAGACGTAATAGAGATGTTCGTGATGGCGTAAGTGCTCACGCAGAGAGTTGATTGTTTGTTGTGCCGGTAGCGGTTGCATTAAGATGAAAGGAAACCCAGAACAGTAAGGATCTCTGCCCGTTATTCCTATCTACAAGAATATCGCTCTCATCTACAACCCGCAGGCGGGCAGGCTACAGCGCAGCCCTCAGAAGTTTGAGGAAGCGGTGGCCACGCTTGAACGCGCGGGCCACACCGCGCGCCGGCTCCCCACCAAAGGCCCCGGAACCGCGGGTGAACAAACGCGTCAGGCCATTGCCGATGGGGCCGATCTGATCCTGGCTTGCGGCGGTGACGGAACTATTAATGAGGCGGCGGCTGGCGTCATTGGGTCGCAGATTCCGTTCGCTATTCTGCCAGGGGGCACCGCTAACGTCCTGTCGATGGAGACCGGACAGGGCTCGAATATGGTCAAGGTTGCGGCATCGATTGCCGGGCTTGTGCCGCGGCGCATCAGCATTGGTAAGTTTGATGCCGCTGGCGCACCCACTCGACACTTTTTGATCATGCTGGGGGCGGGGCTGGACGCTAAAGTTGTGGCCGAAGTGCGGCCCCACATTAAGCGTAAGCTGGGTAAGGCCGCTTACTGGATTTCAGGCTTGATGCAAACCGGCAAGCGGCTGGAGGAGAGCATCGTGCGCACGCCAGAAGGCGACTTCAAAGCTTCGTTCATCCTGGTCAGCCGCGTTCGCAACTATGGCGGCGACCTCAGCATTGCTCGCTCTGTCACGCTGCTGGACGACGATTTTGAAGTAGTGCTGTTTGAAGGGTCCAACTCTTTCCGCTTTCTGCCGTACTTCGCCGCCGTGATCGCGGGCCAGCAAAAGCACATGCCGGGCATAAAGATTCTACGGACCAAACGCGTCGAGTTGGAACCTATCGGCGGAAACGCCGTTCTGGTCCAGGCCGACGGCGAGCTATCGGGTTCCGCGCCGGCGCGAATCGAAATTGTTCCCCAGGCTCTGACGCTGCTCCTACCGCAAAAGTATTTGGACCAGCATAAGAATGGATAACGCGACGCACACGCTTACCGGCTTGATGCTGGCCCGTACCGGCTTGAACCGTTTGGCGCCGCAAGCTACTGCCGCTTTATTGCTATCGTCGAACCTGCCTGACGCCGACATCCTCTACACGTTGGGCGGCTCGTGGAGCTATCTTCACTATCACCGCCATTGGACGCACGGTCTGCCGATGGCGCCGGTTATGGCGCTGCTCAACGTATTGGTGCTTTGGCTTTTCGCGAGAGTCATAAAGACTTGGAAACCGACCTTCGCAGAGAGATGGAAAACTGGTTGGGGCTGGACGTATTTGTTTTCGCTGCTGGGAATAGTCATTCACATTTTGTACGATGCAACAAACTCCTACGCTGTCCGCGCCGCACTGCCCGTCTCCGCCGAATGGTTCAGCCTCGATCTATTCTTCGTGGTAGATCCAGTCATTCTGACGGTGCTGCTGCTGGCGCTCGCGGCCCCCGCCATCTCGGGTATGGTTTCGAGCGAAATCGGGGGCAAGAAAACCACGGGCCGAGGCTGGGCAGTCTTCGCCTTGCTTTGCATTCTGGCTTACGGCGGCTGGCGAGTGATGCTGCAACAGCGGGCCTTGTCGATCCTTCAAAGCCACATCTATCCACAAGGCGTGGCGCAACGAATTGAAGCTTGGCCTACAGCTTTTTCGCCATGGATTTGGATTGGTTACGTTGAGACCGCTCAATCCTGGGGCAGATACACGTTCGACTTCAATGCGCCTTTCGATCCCGCGTCGGGCAACATTGCCTACCGGCCTGTGTCGCATCCGGCGATAACGAAGGCTTGGGAATCGGAGGAAGGCCGCACGTACCGGGAGTTCGCGCGCTTCGCAACCTGGCGCTTAGTTCCCCAGTCAGAGCCCGAAGGCTCCGTGGCCGTTGAAGCCAACGACCTGCGGTTCGGGGAGCCTGGCGGGAAGGCATTTCAATTCCGCATGAAGTTCGATCAGCAATTGAACCGGCTGGAAGAGAATTTGACTTACGGGCGTCCGGATCCAAGGTAATCAGAAATACAGTTTTATGCCGAACTGCAAATACCTTGGCACGCTGTTGTTATACAATGTCCCAAAACTTGTGGAATACGTCGACCGCAATTGATATTGCTTGTATCCTTCAAGCGTCCGGATATCAAAAGAGTTCGGATTGGTTCCGTAGAAATTAGCGGCCAGCGGTACATTGAAGAAGCTGGCCGGAAGGGCTCCTGACGGGCCGCGCCGGGCGTTCACCAGGCTGACCACTTGGTTATAGATTAGATTACCCGGTGTTCCGGCGGTTGCATCGTAAATGGGCTGGCCATTGGCTTGGGCCCAGGTTGTGTAAGCCGCCGTCGTCAGCGTTCCCGCGTTCGGCAGTCCCATGAAATCCGCCCCGCCTCCGCTGTTGGGAATTACGGCGAAGGTCGGATGGTTCAAGACATTTAAAGCATCCACGCGGAACTGCACGCGTTTGCGGCCTTCGCCGATGCGGAATGACTTCTGCACTGATATATCCAGGAAATGTTGGAACGGACCCCGAACACCGTCGAGCGTACGCGGCGCATTGCCTAGCTGACCCACTGGCGGGCGCATGAATGCTGAAGGATTGACGTAAGGTTGGCAGCCAGTACCGATTGGGCAGCCCCGCGAGTACAGTGGATTGATTAAAGGGACACTCGTATTCACGTCAGGACGGAGGCTGTGTGTTAAGTCTCCCAGCTGATTTGCGTCGGCGATGTATGGCGTGTATGGAAAGCCACTGTTGATGCGGTTCAGCCCACTTACGGTCCAGTTACCGAGCGCCCAATCTAGCGGCCTCCAAGTGTGATTCATGTAGCGCATGCCCTTGCCAAAAGGCAGATCGTAAATCATGGTGCCGCGGATCAAATGGCGCTGATCGAAAGTGGAAACAGAACGGTCATTTTGACGAGTTCCGCCGAACACCACTTGCCCGCCAACCTGCCCACCGGAGGCCGAAAGGATACCCTTATCGCCGCCGGCGCTCGATCCGGTATCAATTGATTTCGCCAGAGTATAGTTGGCCGTGAAATTCAGGCCTCGGCCGGCGCGATGAACAACGCTGATGTAGCTAGCGTGGCGAATGCTGTTGCCCGCCGCGTCGTACCACTGATAGAGGGTGGAGAATCCAAGATAGGGGCTGCCCAGCGTTCCGTTCTGCACGGTAAGCACCGCGCCGGTGAACGGATTCTTGCGGCCGAGCGGATCGGCAATGGTAGCCGCGGTGTTTATGTTCTGCGCCAGTTGCGCGCTGATCAGGTTAGGATTTTTCGGATTGATATTTTCCTGACCCATGAATAAATGAATGCCCATCGAGCCGGTGTAGGCCATCTCCACCGTAGTATTGTGATTGGCTTGCCACGCCATCGTGAAGTTCCAGTTGTTGACGTAAGGGGTGTGATAGTTCTGCGAAACGGCATAGCCGCCGATGGAAGCCTGATAGTAAAGGCTGTTCAGATAATTCAATCCATTTGCGGGCGGACCACCGGAACCATAAACAACAGCCGAAGGTGAAGTGGTGGTTAGAAGCGGGGGATTTTCGCCGAGGCGAAGCACGTATTGTGGATTCGCGGTTGCCGAAGGAACAGTAGAAGGGAACGCTGAGTTGGCTCCGAAATCGGGCTGAGGCAACTGTGTGAATCCGCCGACAGGGGCGTGCGACAAGCCATATCCGCCGCGAATCACCATTCGCTTCGATGCTAAAAACTTCGGCTGCCAAGCGAATCCTAAGCGCGGCTCGAATTCCTTGTATTGGGGCGGAGTCAGATATCTGGAATTTCCTCCGATGCCAGAGAAGGCGAAGGGTGGAGCTTTCACGGAACTAACTATCTGACCGTTGGTTAACGTCAATGGCGAGGCTAACGGAAAATCCTGCGCCAAATCCGCGCGGAACACGCCTTGGTTGTTGTACTTTTCGGTACGAGGCAAAGACAGGTTGTACCGTATGCCGATGTTCAACGTGAGGTCGCGCCGCACTTTCCAATCGTCTTGCAGGAAGGCTGCTCCAGAGTTCCAGCGATAGTAATAAGGAACCTGCACATTACGCATTGTGACGTTGCCATTCACGACTCCCAGAAGGTAACTGGCCCAGGGGGAGCCGCCCGTGCCCGTTCCGTTGCCGGTGGAATTCGTCTGAATTCCTGAAAAGGCGTATATGCCGCCAAACGCGCCATAAAGTGGCAACACGTTCTGAAGCGCATGAGAGAAATCGCCGCCGAAAGTGAAGTTCATCTTGCCCACCGTCTTATAAACTATGTCGGTTAGTGCGTAGCGCTCTTCTTTGTTTTCCGCTTGCGTTGAACCGGCGCCGCCGAAGCCCGTGGCAGTGCTTCCGCCACCGCCCAAGGAAGAACCGGGAAACAATCCGCTGAAGGTAGGAATGCCGCCCTTGGTGATGGAGGGCAAGCCAAGTTCAGTATTGAGATTCGCACCGGTGTAGGGATCCCATTGCGGATCGACTGTAGCGCTGAAACGGCCACGGGTGTAGTTCAAACGCAAATCGTTCATTAGCGTTGGGCCAAAGGTGTGGGTATCAGCCAGCATCGCTTGACGGGCCCAGCTATAGGCCGCGCCATTGTTTGTAGGGCTCACGGGAGTGCCTTGAATCTTCACGATAGGTGTGGTGGTGTAGCGCCCGTAGATGCGGTTCATGGCGGAAATTGTATGATCCACACGCATGGTGTAACGGACCTCGTTCTGCGAAAGCAGCCGGGGCGAATAGATATTGGAGATGCCTCCATTGGAATTCAAATAATAATCGCTCGCGGGATTGATGTACTTAAGGGATTTTGAAGCCGTCCCATCGAGCATCGTCTTGGGAATAAGGTTGCCCGGAAATGGAAGGAATGTAGTTTGGCCCGTTGGAATGGCAGCCGGCGTAAACTGGTTGCCAACCAGGTTGTACTGGTTGTAAATGACGCTATCGTTCACCGTAAGCGCGGATGCTGGAGCGACGCCTGTGAACCGCTGGACCACGGATTTGGGCAGCCAGCCGCTGGCCGTATTCACCACATCACTAAAATTGCCTTGCCGCATTCCTTCGGTGGGCAGAACGCCGTACTGATCGAGATGGTCGCGGCGGTAGAAGGGTTCAATCGCGCCGAACCAAAACGTCCGGTTCTTCCCGTTGTACAGCTTCGGAATCACCACAGGCCCGCCTGCGGCGAGAGAGAACTGATTGTACTTCAAAGTAGGCTTGGAACGATTCGATGTGGCCAGCGAAAACGGGGCGGCGGCGACGCTAGGATTGCGGTTGTACCACAAGGCAGTCCCGGTTAGCGAGTTTGTTCCAGACTTAGTCGTGGCGTTGATGATGCCGCCGCCGGTGTTGCCATATTGCGCGGAAAATGCCGAGGTCTGTACCGTGAATTCCTGCACCGTTTCCGGCGAGAAGCTCACCATGGTTCTTCCAAGGCTGACACCCGTGTTGTTCGTTCCGTCGGCCATAATCATGCCGCTCATGGGGCGGCCGCCGCCGATGGTCAGGTTGCAACCGGGGCATGTGGTAACGCCAACTAGCGCCGGATTTTCCGTACCGGCATCGCCGCCGATGTTGGGCAACGTCAACGCCAAATCGAGAACACTGCGATTGACTAAAGGGATATCCTGAATTTCGCGCGAGGTCACCGTCGATCCAAGCGTGCCCGATTCCGTATTCACTGTCGTCGATTCGGCCGTCACCGTGACTTTCGTATCGACAGATCCAGTCTGCAGGACGATATTCAACGTGGTGTTGCTTGCCGTATCGACCTTGGCGTCCTGCACGATGCTGCCCTTAAAACCCGTGGCTTCAGCTTCAACCCTATAAGTGACGGGTTCAAGGTTGGGGAACGTAAAGGTTCCGGAATTGTTGGTCTTGGTCTTGCGTACATCTCCCGTTCCCATATTGGTAAGGGTGACGCTGACTCCTGTCATGACGGCTTGGCTTTGATCGCTGACAGTACCGCTGATGCTGCCGCGATTGGTTTGCGCGAACGCGCAAGAAGCGCATAAAAAGGCGAGTAAGTACTTCATGGGACAACTCCTTTATGAACCGGCGCAAGATGTAAATCCGGGCAACCGGATGCTTGCGATTCTAACCGAGATTGTCTTAAGTCTACATCATTTCAATTTAGAGATTCAGAAAGAACTGCGGGCTCGCCGGCGCTCGGCGCGGAGCACCTCGGATTCGTTCAGGCCGAAATAATGGGCCACTTCATGCCAGACGGTCTCGTCGATCAACTTCTGGAGTTGGCGCAAATTACGTGAGGATTGCTCGTGCGGGCGCTGGTAAATGGTGATCTTGTCCGGCAGGTGAAACGCCCCGCCGCCGCCTTCGTACAACCCGAGTAAATCGCCTTCGGCGGATTCCGGTTCCGTCACGAACGCGACGTTACGGAGACGTTTGCGGAAGCCGACAGGCAGCTTTTCCACCGCCTGAGTTACCATAAGCGCGAACGTGCGTGAATTGATGGTCGCCACATCTCTACTATAAAGGGGTCCGCCTTACCGTTGCGTGCTTACAAGGCTTTCCTACAGTCAGAACTGTCCGCCTCACAAGCCGCCGCGCTACATTGGTAGACGCTATGCGCCTCCTTCCACTTCTTCTCCTCTTCTCCTTCTCCCTCGCCGCCGATTCGCGCCTTCAGCAAGACATTGAACGCGTCGCCCGCTCCGTCAACGCCCAGTGGGGCGTCTACAACAAGTGCCTTGAAACCGGCGCGGAAATCGCCATCAATGCCGACAAGCAGATGGATACTATGTCCGTCGTTAAAATCCCATGGATGGCCGAAGTCTTCCGGCAAATCGAAGAAGGGAAATTCATTCTTGATGACCGCGTCACGCTTACCGACGCGGCGAAGCGCCCGGGTACCGGCGTCATCCGCTCAATGGATGCGGGCGCCACTATGTTCATCCGCGACTTCTCACATCGATGACCATCGTCAGCGATAACACCGCCACCGATCTTCTGTTTGACAAAGTTGGCGGCATCGAACCGGTCAACAAGCTGATGAAGTCCTACGGGCTTCGATTCCATTCGCGCCCACCGGTCCGGCCTCGGTCTGGTTCGCTACGCTGCGCGCCGCACCCTCAGCCGCAGAATTCCATCGCCAGGCGAAAACTCCGTTCGGGCTCGCCAGTCCGCGCGACATCGGCAAGCTGCTGGGACGTATCGCCGAAGGCAAGGCGGTTAGCCCAAAGGCGTCGGAGACCATGCTGCAAATGATGCGCGGTCAAGTCTCTTCCAGCCGGCTGCCGAAGTACGTTACCGGGTTTCGGGTCGCTCATAAGACGGGCGATTTTCTGCCGTATATAGGCAACGACGTTGGCATCTTCGAAAGTGAAAAACGCCGTATTGTGGTTAGTATTTTCACTGCTGGCCACTACGGGCGCAACTGGAAGACGCTCTTGCCCGCATCGGCGAGTTGATCGCTAACATTCGCGGTCAGTTGCTTTAAGTATTGGCTTGGGCTTACGCCTATCGTTGCCCTGAAATCGTTGATCAAATGCGCCTGGTCGAAGTACCCAAGCTACAAAGCAAGCGTCCGCCAATCCGGCTGTCCACCTTGCTGCATGGTTTCCAGCGCCACATGCAAAAACGGTAGCGGTGGATACTCCATTTCAGGCCGAGTCCCCCCGTCCCTCTAACCAGTCGTGAGTGCTGGTGTCCCTCTGCACCAACTCACCGTATCGTTCGCGCCGCTCGCGCCACATATGAATTTCTACAACCTTTTGTTTGTGGCTCCGCCATAGCCCAGCGGCTTTCATCCACTTCCGCACTGTTTCCATCACCACTATTGCGTGCTTTTTGGCCAAGTACTCCGAGGCCAGCGTTGGTCCGAATCCCTTGTAGTCTTTTGTGCTCAATACCTCTATGGCTTTCTGTTGGTCCTCCTCCCGCAGGCGCCGGTTGGAGCGACCACGTAACCCATGCACCACCGTCTTGTCGCCCACCAGCTTCAGCCTCGACAGCATCCGCCTTACTTGGCGCGCGCTGATCTTTAGCTCCGCGGCGTTTTGCCTCGGTGTTATTTTCTTGTCTGCGGCCTTTTTCAAAGCCACCAATCGTTCCTGATCGGTCTGCGTCATGAGTAGTTGTCCTTCGGTTGGCAACTCCTAGAGTCAACCCTGTCAATAGGACATTTCTACTTTGCTCAATTAGGACATTATCATTTTGCCGCGACAGGAAGCAGGAAAACCATTGAACTCGCCACTTGCTAAACTTGTAGATTAGCCTCCCCATGAAAAGAGTGATTGTCGCCATAGACGGTCCGGCGGGCGCCGGAAAGAGTACGATTGCGCGCCGTATCGCCGAGAAGACGGGTTTCGTCTATATCGACACTGGCGCCATGTATCGAGCCGTTGCCCTGTGGGCCTTGCGCGCTAATGTTGATCTATCCGACATGCATAAGCTTGAGGAATTGGCCAAGGCCGCAAAGCTAGTGTTCCTTGACGGTGGCGCCGGTATGGAGCTAAACGGCGAAAACGTATCGGCCGAGATCCGTACGCCGGAAGTGGCATCCGCTGCGTCGAAGGTGGCGGCGGTGACTGCCGTGCGCCGCGCACTAGTGGAAAAGCAGCGCGAGATTGCCGCCAACGCAAGCGTGGTAATGGAAGGCCGCGACATTGGGACTGTGGTTTTTCCAGACGCTAACGTCAAAGTTTATTTGGATGCCGATCAAGACGTGCGCGCAAAGCGGCGAGCCCAGGATTTGATTGAGGCTGATACCGCGAAGATCGCCAAGGAAATTGCGGATCGCGACAAACGCGATTCTTCGCGGCCCGATTCGCCGATGATGCAGGCCCCCGATGCCGTCTATCTCGACTCCTCCGGCCTTGACCTTGACCAAGTGGAAGAGGCAATTTTGAAACTGATTCGCGACCGTACCTCGAACGGGAAGGAGATTCACTAGTTGAGCGATCTATTGGTAATGAAGTTTGGCGGAACCAGCATGGGTTCGGCGGAGCGCATGAAAGTTGCGGCCCAAATCATTGCGGATGCGCGAGCCAAACGCCCCGTGGCGATCGTGGTTTCGGCGATGTCGAAAATCACCGACCTGCTGCTGGACACGATGCGTCACGCCGAAGGCGGCGATCGTAGCGGCATGGATCAGAACCTGGCCACATTGCGAAAACGCCATGAAGACGCTTGCCGTGAATTGCTGCCGGAAGCAGTACAGCCGGTGATTCAGGCGAAGCTGGAAATCTTGATTGGCGAGTTTGAGCGCATTGCCAATGGCATGTTGATGCTGGGTGACCGGCCTATTCGTTCGGTGGACGAAGCGGTGGCGATTGGTGAGCGATTGTCGTCACAGTTGGTGGCCGCCTATCTCGATTCGACGGCCGGCATTAGAGCCCAAGCGGTGAACGGCGCCGAAGTCATCGTGACCGATGCTGTATTTGGCAGCGCTACTCCACTACTGGATCAAACGCGGGTGAAGGCGCAGGCCGCGATGGGCCCGCTGCTGAGCGCCGGAATTGTTCCGGTGATGACTGGCTTCAACGGGTCGACGCAAGATGGCAGGCCAACAACGCTGGGGCGCGGCGGTTCGGATTTCAGCGCTTCTATTTTGGCCAGCGTTTTGGATGCCTCTGAATTATGGATTTGGACCGACGTGGATGGCATCATGACGGCTGATCCCAGGCTTGTAAAAGACGCCGCGGTGCTGAGCGAAGTGACTTACGCCGAAGCGGCGGAACTGGCTTATAACGGGGCGAAGGTACTGCACCCTCGGACGCTGGCGCCGCTGGTTGAAAAGAAAATTCCGGTCTACAGCAAGAACAGTTTTAACACCGGCGTTCCTGGTACGAAGATTGTGCCGGAACTGCGTTCATCGGCAGGTGGGGCGCGGGCTGTGACCTCGATGGCCAATGTGGCGATGGTGTCCATTGAGCCGGCGACATCGACCATTCCGGGGACTCGAATCATGGCCCGGGCGCTGGATGCGTTAGCGTTGACGAATGCTGAGGTGCTGACGTTCTCCAGTTCCAGCTACAGGCAGAGTTTCTGTTTCCTCGTTCGGCGCGATGAGTTGAGTGCGGCGCTGCAGGCCATTGAAGAGGCGCTGTCGCTTGAGTTGGCGCATGGTTATGTGAAGCCGATTGAAGTGGAAGAAAACGTCGGGTTGATTGCGGTTGTGGGCGAAGGCATGCGCGGCGTACCGGGGCTTGCCGGGCGGATCTTCACGGCTGTTTCGCGTGAGCAGGTGAACATCATCGCGATTGCGCAGGGGTCGAGCGAGTTGACGATTAACTTGGTGGTGCGTCGGGATGGCCTGGAAAAAGCGGTGCGGGCGATTCATCAAGAGTGCGGCATGAGTGAGCTGGCGCAGCGGCGCTAAAGGGACCACCGCGCCGTCTTGGATTAGGGGACGATGGTAAGTTTGAGCGCGTTTGAAGGGCTGTTACCCAAAGGGCCGACATTAGTTCCCAACTGAACCAGCACCGTGCCGGGCGATAAACCAGCCGGGATGTTTACTCTTGCTCCAATGCCATTAGTACCTATGGTTCCAGCGCCATTAACCGTGAAGGTGGTGGCTCCTTGACTGAGAATTACCTTCGCGCTGGTAGCATCAATGCCGTACCCGTACACAACGATACTATCGCCAACCTTTGCTTGGGTGATGGGGGTTCCGGTTGCGCCGAAAATCGACTTAACGATTGGTGTGGCGGGATTCAACGTGACATCAAAAGCGTACGGATTACTGGAACCCTGACTGGTTTGAAGATTCATAATGTAGCTTCCTACTGGTAGCGAACATTGACCGTTGATTGCGAGCCGGATATACAACTCGTTGGTATTCGAGGCGCTTGGAATGTTGAAGGAACACTGAATCGCCGCGCCTCCCAATGCGGGTAGAAAGGTAAGCACAGGATTACTGGAAAGGTCCAATCCGAATCCTTGAATGGTGACGAGTTGACCGAAGCCGGCCGCTCCTTTTTCCGGAACGATGGCTTTGACCACCGGTTGGGCGGCAGACGTTTCAAGCGCGAGCAGAGTGGCCGCGGTGATCGAAAGAACGAGCTGTTTCATTTGGAATCTCCTAAATCTATTTAGCAAGTCGAGGGGGGTTGTCCGCCTCGCTTGAACCATTAAACGGCAAATAGAAATGGGAGTCGTTTAGGATTTGTAAAAGGGTTGTAAGACTTGTTAACGGACTGTGAATCAGAGAACTAAGAAGGTAGTCGTTCTTATCCGCGTGATTCGGTGTGAATCGGCGGCCAATTCTGAAAACTAGGGGTTCCGGACAACGACTCTACTGCCAATGAAATCCACCTCGATGCCTCATCCCCATCGAACCTACAACTCAATCTCCAGCATTTTCAACCATCTCATGTCTCGCCGAATCCAATCACGAATGCCCGATGCATTACTGTAGAAGCATAGAAAGACAATCCGACCGGAATACTTTCTGTACCAAAATCGTTCGCCGCAAGCGGACCCGCGGAGGTCTTTCAATTAAACGAAAGACCCCCGCTGAATGGGAATATCGAAAAAAGTTTGACTGACAAGCGAGGGATCAGTGCGTTTACTTCAGCAAATCAGGGAACAGCGCCTTCGTCTTTTTCACCTTCGGAATCGAATTGACAACCACGTAGCCTTCATTCGGGTTGTGCTTCACGTAATCCTGATGATAGCTCTCGGCTGGATAGAATTCCGGCAGCGCCAAAACTTCAGTGGCAATCTTCTTTGAAAAAACCTTCGCCTCATTCAATTGCTGAATGTAAGCCTCGGCAATCCTCTTTTGATCGTCGGTCTGATAGAAAATGGCCGACCGGTATTGCTTGCCCGAATCCGGACCTTGCCGGTCTATTTGCGTTGGATCGTGCGCCGCGCCAAAAAAGACCATCAACAACTGGCCATAGGTAATTTTCGCCGGGTCATAGGTGATTTGGATGGATTCGATGTGCTTGGTGGCGCCCGAGCCTACCATTTGATAGTGGGCCGTTTTTTTATCGCCGCCCGCATAACCCGACACCACGGTATCAACACCCTTTATCAATTCAAAAACCGCTTCCGTGCACCAAAAGCAGCCTCCTGCAAATACTGCGGTCTGTCTTCCTTGCAGCGTTTTGGGACTGTCCAAAACAGGCTTCGGTACTGCGTGATCAGCGCCACAGGCCAACGCTCCAAACAGCATCATTAAGCAAACTGACGATAGAAAATTTCTTTTACTCATACTCGACACCCTCTCCCCTCATCTTCCCTCGAAGATACCCTCATTTGAGGTCTAGTGCTGAACTAGGCTTAACCATGATACTAGTTAAACCCGATAAGACATTTGTCATGCAAATGCTTGAAACAACCAAGGGCTACACTTGGAAAAACTGATGAACACTGGACGAACGATAATAAAACAATTACTATCCATTGGCCTACTTGGCGCGGGACCAGTTTCCCAAACCACATTCGCCGCTACTGGTGGCCCCACGGCCGCTAGCTCTCTCGCTGAATTCAATTCTTATGTAATTCTGGCCTCCGTCTTGATCGGTGTTGGTATGTTCCGCAAAGCACGTTCAATCGATTAGCTGTAACCACAACAAGAAGTGCATTAAAAGCACTCACGTAGTATCTTCATTCTGCTTTGGTCCGCTTACTCTCCTGCGAAGCGGACCAAGGCTCCATTCCTTCCTTTACTTCCCTATACGATACAACCGACCGGCCGTCCTGATCAGCAAGGAACCATCGTAAATAGCCGGCGTCGCCATACACATCTCACCTATGGAATACTTTCCAAGCAATTTATATTCCTGCCCAGCCAAAAAAACAAAGGTATCCCCATCTTCGCTTAACGCAAAAATCTTACCGTTGTACGCCCAAGGCGAACTGGTGAAGGCAACGGCTTGGCTGTCTATGCGCTGTTTAGCGTAGATCTCGGTTCCCGTTTTCGCTTCGTGCGCCGTCAAAAACCCACGATCCATCAACGTATAGTAAAGTTCACCATAAACCAAGGGCGAAGGATTGTACGGACCCGCTTGTGGCTTATACCAAGCCATTTGCTCTTTGTTTCCGGTGATGTCGCCCTTTGCACCGGGTTTAATCACGTACACCGGACGGTTCTCATCCCCAACGTATCCGCTTGTCACGTAAAGCAATCCGAAGCGGGCGAAGGGCGTGGGAATGGCGATGCTCGACATACCTTTAAATTCCCAAAGCACCTTTCCGTCCAGATCGTACGACCTCACCTTACCGGTGCCTGGCGTCACAATTTCCGTACGCTCCCCGTTCTCCCAAACAAAAGGCGTGGCCCAGTTGCTTTTCTCGTCCCGCGGAACTTCCCAGATTGTCTTGCCGTTGCTCGAATCAAGGGCCATCAGCGTGGAGGCTTCATCGTTATCGTTCACGATATAAAGCCGTCCCTTGTGCAGTATGGGCGAAGCCGCGGTTCCCCATCCATAGCGAGTCTTGTGAGCCGGAAAGTCGCGCTTCCAAACCAACTTGCCGGAAAAATCGAAAGCCCATAGGCCGAGGTTTCCGAAGTAGGCGTACACTAACTTGCCGTCAGTGGTTGGCGTTTCGCTAGCCAAACTGTTCTTCAAGTGACGCGACGTTTCCGGCGCGCCGCGCTTTACTTCCTTTTCCCAAAGCTTCTTGCCTTTGGCGAAATCGAACGCATAAACCATCCAGCGATGCTCACCCGCCGGCGGAGCCTCACGATTTCCCCCGAAGTAGAGCCCCTTCTTCGGAGCCTCCTGTTCATTGGCGGAAATAACCGAAGTCAAGAAAATGCGACCACCCCAAACAATGGGCGAAGACCAACCGACGCCAGGAACATCCACCCGCCACTTTACATTTTCCGTGGCGCTCCAGTGGTCAGGTAGGCGCGGATCTTCAGCAATGCCGTTCGAACCCGGACCACGGTATTGCGCCCAAGGGTCGGCGGCGAAAACGGACGTCGTCAAGAGTAGGAACGAAAGGGAACGCATAGCTAGGATTTTAGCGCAGTACAGGCTTGCGCCGACCGTTGCTAAAACTTCCCTTTCCAACCGAGCATGCGGTTTGCCCGCGCAATCCCCTGACGTTGATTACTTCCGATCACGGTTCGGGCCTACAGCACTTGCGTGCCTAATTCGCCCTCTGCTGACTTCTACCGTCCGGTCAGGATCAATTGCTCAATACTCAGTCGTGACTCCACGACAAACGGCAGATCTCCCGTTGTAAGTTCGACCACCTTCCGCACGCAACCGCCGGAGTGACAACCAGCGTTCTTGATGGATATGGACTCCGTTGTCATTGGTCAACTCGTCTAGCCTCACATCCGGTTCTTGTCCATCGGCTCGTACATTTGCTCCACACTTCTTTCAGACCCTTCCGTCACCGGAACGACCTTGCGCTTCGCTATTACTTCACCTCCATCAGGTTGTGAAAAGGACTTTCACCTTCAAACTGTCGAACATGCTCGGCACACCAACAAATAACCCCGGACCGGGATCCGGGGCTTTCGATTGGCGGCGGCATGTGCCGCTATCTGTCTTGTTTCCGTTCGCCACGGGCGGGACGATTCTCTTTGCTCTCGACGTGTTTCGGCCGCACATCCTCGCGCGAAATATGCTCGGGGGGACGCTGGGCTGATCGCTCCGTTGAGCCCGATCTGGCGGCTCGTGTTGGATCTGGCGTGTTGCGGACCTCTTGCCTTGGTTGAACAACAGGAGCCGGCGCCTGCGTTTGCTGCTGCTGCTGTTGCTGTTGTTGGCGTTGCTGTTGGCGATCTTGCCGACCGATCACTCTGCCATCATTGACGACCGGAGCAGGGACCGACGAACGGGGACTCGCGGCTGGCTGTCCACCATCCACCATTCCCCGATGCACGGAGCGCGCATTGGAGAAAGTCTCGCGCGACACCGCTGACACCGCGCGCGGAGCGTTCTGGTTCACGTAGGTGTTGCGGTTAATATTTTCCACATTGTTCGTTCTGACGTTGGTGTAGTAATTATTGATCACCGTCTTATTCACGATGGTCGTGTTGTGCACATTTGCCCGCTCCCAATAACGGGGTGTTGCGCGGAAGCCCGGGGCCCAGACCTCGCCAGGTCCAAGCGGCACCCAACGCACGGGCGCGGCTCCGATACCGACGCTCAAACCGCCGACATGGAAGCTGACTAACGCTGGGGCATAGACGGCGCGCACGGCGCGGGGGCCGGGGACCCAGCACCATGAATTGCTGTAGTAAGCCCAGCGGCCATAGTGGAAAGGAGCGAAGCCCCAGGAGGCATCGTCAACCCAGGTCCAACCCCAGGGCGAAACCCAGGCCCAATGACCGTAGCGGTAAGGAGCCCAATCGGCGGCAACGGCGCGGGGGCGCCAGACGCGGCCGTAATCGGGAGCGTCGATCCATTCGCCGTTTGCGTCCAGATCTTCATAACCGATAGTTCCGGGGGACACATAGCGGGCGGACTCACTGCGGTCGGAGAAGCGATCTCGCGATTCGGACCATTGATCGAAGTTGTCGCGCGGCGGCATGGAAATGGCAAAGTCCAGCCTGCCGTCTTGCCCGGTCATGGTGGCTGAGCGGCGCGGGCCGAGGTTGGTACCGTTGACGCGCAGTTCGCCGACATAGACGATTGCTTCACTACGGTCAGGGCCATAGACGTTGACGCGGTATTCGCCGGGGCGGTTCACCTGCACGGTGCCGTTGGGCGTGTCGATTTCAATGCTCTCGTTATCTTCCAACTGCTTGACGCGGAAGTGGACCGCGCCGTCCGTAATAATGATGCGGGTGAAGCTGTCGTCAAGCTGATCGACATTGACCCCGGTGGAGGGCGCGATGCGATAGGCGGCGGTTCCGGTGTTTAGTTCAGCACGAGCGCGAGGCTCGGTGTAGAGACGGTCTCCGTTAGTCAAGGGCCGGTTGGGTTGAGCGGGCACCCAGTCGGGTGTGGAGGCGGCTTGGAAACTAACGTTTCCGTCGAGGTAGGAGAGGCGAGCTACGCGGCCTGGAGGCTCGATTTCTCTTTCTTCGGATTGGGGCTGTCCCCATAGCACCGCGGATAATGTGACAACCCAGATCGAGCGATTCATGCTGATCCTCCTTGATGTAGTCAACCCAGTTATGGCACTATTGTTGCCTCGAAACAAGGCGCTAGCGGTCTTAAGATGCGGATGATCCCCTATTGAGGCTAGGAAAGACGGGGACTGACGGAACAGACAGCCTTTTTTCGCGGATTACCCTTTAGAAAAATCGATCCATGCGGTGGGGAAAAAAGATGTCAGTTTCGTCAGTCCCCATTGTTAGAAAGGCCGACTCCCCGCTTAGGGAACCGGCCTTTTTAGCTCAATCCAACTGAAGGCTACTTGGGGCAGCCTAGAGCTTTCACTGCATCGGCGGGTAGATCTTCGAGAGCCACGGTGGAAGGCATCTTTGCTCCACCGGGTACGAACCATACCTCAACGCGGCGATATTCGATATTTGCATCCGCCTTTCCGCCCTTGACGACGGTGCTGGTTCCGCAGAAATCGAGCTTAGCTGGGGTCGAGTTATCCGTACCGGCATAACCAACCTTCACGCGGCTGAGATCCATAGCGGGGCAGATTCCCGTCCCGGCGGTCAGAACCGCCGCCGAGTTCAGCACACGGCTATGGTCGGGTTGGACAACCGGCTTGCGGCTTCTCGATGCTCGCATTTCCTCGCTCTTGTCCATGTGGCCAATGAGGATGACTTGCGAATTTGGATCGCTCTTAAGCTTGGCGGCCAGCACTTCGAGCAGGATGCGCTTGTCGCAATTGTTGACTCGTGAGCTGTTTGCGGCAAAGAACAGATCGTCGAGTTTCTCGGCGAGCGGCAACGAACGAATCGTGACCGTGGCAGTGGCGGTTGCCGTTGCTCCAAGTTCGTCGGTGGCCGTGGCCGTGATGGTGACGTTCTTGCGTTGAATGCCTGGCGTTGTTTTGTCGAATGTGACGTTGGAAGAATCGAAAGTTCCGTCTGGTGAGATGGTTCCTTCGCTGGCCTTATAGGCAACCGAGACTGGCGTGCCGATGTTGTTTGGGGTGGCCGTGGCTGTTAGTTTCGCCGTCTGACCAGCTTCAATCTCCTGCGAAGTCGGGCGCAAGGTAACGGAAGGACTTCCCACTGCCTTTACTTCCACCATGGCGCAAGCGGACTTGCTGGTGAAGTTGGGCGCCGTGACTGTGGAGCATATTTCATACATGCCGGGAGCCTTACCTGTCGAATCGAAAACGATGCTGGAGGAGGTGTCCGGAATCTTCTCTCCATTGATGGTCCAGGAGTACGTTGAAGTGGCCGAGGCAGGCACGTCGGAGGTGACGGTGGCCTTCGATGACTTACCTACAAAGACAGATGGCGGGTCAGCGGTGACCGAGACCGTCTTGATAGCCGCCGGGACAATCTGCAATTCCTGGCAACTTGTGGAAGGCTCCATCTTCTTGATGTTCACGGTGGAAACGGCGCAAATCTTGTAAGGTCCGACCGGGCGTCCCGTTCCGTCGAAGTTGTAGACAGTTCCAGATTGGGTGAGCGGGGCCGAGTTCAAAGACCATTTCGTGGTGACGATCTTCTTGGCTGGAGCGTCGACGTTCAACGTGAACGGGCGGGGACGCGTGTCGCCGAAAGTCATCGGCGAGGTATCGCCTGTGAGGTTGGTATTAAACACGGGCGGCTTACTTTCAGCCAAGCTGAATCCGAGACCAGCAGTTAACTGCAGACCTGTTTGCCAGCCATTTTTTGAGACGTAGTAACTGCCAGGGCCCTTGGGAAACTCAAGCAGTCCGAAGTGGGGATTGCCGGCCCAAACGTTGCGGGCGTCCAAACGCAGGCTGGTCTTTTTGTTCAAGCCGTACTTCAGGCCTCCGCCGAAATTGAAGCTCGGTTCGCCGTTGCTTTTCAGGTTATTCGTTAGTCCAAATTGAGCGAAGCGGGCTTTTGCCTTATCGGTTGGGTTGAACCACATGCCGCCGCCACCGGCGGTGACATAGGGCCGCCATTTGCTGTCGGCTTCGCGGAAATACCAAACAGGATTCAGCGATATTGAATGGTTGCGGGCGCCGAAACCAGACTGGAATGGTACGAGCGCTGGGTTTCCGGCCAGCGGAAACAAATTGATGTTGTTCACGCCGTAGGAGTAGGCGCCTTCCAAGCTGAAGTGAGGAGTGATTGCGCCCCCGATTCGGAATCCGCCGAGGCCCCCTTCTTCGAGCTCCATGCCGGTTGGTTTGTTCTTGTTGTTTCTTAGCGAATAGCCACTAAAGCCACCAAAGACGCCAAATTCGAGCTTCTTCAGGAAATTAGGGACGTCGGTTGATGATTGAGCGGTCAACGTAACGGTGGCAATTGTCGCCACAATAATTGATTTTATCTTCATAGGGATTTCTCTTGTGTCATTGGGAATTTAAACCTTGCGCCTTAAAATCAGGAGCCAGCACACTAAAATCGGGGGGCAAGAGGGTGCTGTACACACCCTGTCTCGCAACTAATGCATAAAGGCGTCCGGGGTCACTGGGGAGCGTCGTCAAGCACTTGATTTGCGCCGAGGACGCAAGCCCATCACGAGGCAAGCTCCGCCATGTCCGCCCACCATCGGTGGAGAACAGAACGGTAGATTGCTGCGCGGCAAATACTACATTGGGGGATTTCGGGTGAAACACTACGCTGCTGACGCTGGCGCCTTCGGGGCCTTTGGTTTCGCGCCAACGCGATTCAGCGGCATCTAGGAGAAAAACACCATGGGAGGTAGCCGCAACGAGAGATCGATCGGAGGGGTTAAAGGCGAAATCTTCCCATTCAAAATTCCCCAGTTCCAATCCTTTTTTCGACATCGGAAAATGGCTCCAGCTTGCGCCCTTATCCGAGGAGATTGCGACTTTCTGGCGGGAGGCTATGAGAATACGGCCAGCGCTATCGCTAAGTATGGTTCGGATCAGCTGTCCATCTAGTCCGTGAGAGTCTAGCTTCCGCCAACGCCCATCAACTCTGGTGAACAGGCCATCGGCCGATGCGGCCCAAATCTGAGGATCGGCACTGGAGCCGAACACGCCAACAGCGGTGAATTGGCTGCGCGTACCGGGAACCTCGAGGGCTTTCCACGCTCCTCCGCCATCGGCGCTGATCCACAGAAAACGGCCGGCGGCGGCCACGAGTTCTCCGCGGCGTGGGGATGAGACGACAAGGACGGCATCGGCCGGCTTAATTTTGCGCCAAGGCCCAAGGCGGCTGTAACGAACTTGAGCGCCTTCATTTCCGGCGACGAACAAGGAATCCGCGGCCGCAAATAGGGCACTGTCGAGCTGCCCCTTAAAGCCATTGTTGATAGGCTCGAAACTTTCCCCTTTCGCGTCTGACCGAAGTAAGCCGCTGTCAGTTGCGGCAAAGACACGACCGGAATGATCGACAGCCAGAGATTTCACTCCGTCTGGAAGCACAGTTTCCCAGGTGTTCCCTCCATCAAGGGAGCGCTGCAGGCCGGCGGTGGTTCCGGCCCATACGCGGTCCGGAGAATTCGGGTCGGGCAGGATTACATAAGTGCGATAACTGGCTTCGGCCGAACCGTGCAGTTTTACCCAGGTATTGCCTCCGTTTTCGGTGCGGTAAATTCCGGTGCAGGCGCTCAAGAAGAACAATCCACTGTTGCTGCTCGACGGCGCTATGGAGAATACATCGGAATCGTCGATCATCCCTTTATGAATCGACTGCCAACTGGTTCCTTCATCGGTAGTGCGCCATGGCAAATGTGGAGTGCCGGCGAAAATCGTTCCAGGCTCTGAGGGATCAAACGCCACGGAAACGGCAGGCTGCAAATCGGTTTTGCCTTGCGGCGAAATGCGGCGCCATGACGCCCCGCCGTCACTACTAAGAAAAAGGCCGTCTCCGGTACCGGCGACGATTCGCCTTTGGTCCTTCGCCCACGCGGCCAATGCCCATACTTGCTTGCCACGAAACTCTGGGACGGCGCGCCATTGGCTTCCACCGTCTGAGGTTTGATACATGCCGACGCCGTTTTGGTGGTCGTGCGTAACGCCAATTAGGATCTGTTGGTCATCGATACCAGTAAAAAGGATAGTGCGTACTTTCGCGTTTGACTCAGCCGGAAATGGAAGAGGATCCCACTGGTTGCCCTGGTTGGTGGAGCGAAACATGCGCCCGTTCCGGGATGCAACTATCAGCAGATTAGATCTCGGACTTGCGGCAATTGCGTCAGCTCCCCCACCAAAGGGTCCAGCAGGAGTCCACTTTTCTAGTGTGGTGGTTTTTGCCGCATCTGCAGATTTTGCATAGTCCGCCCCAGATGCCGAGGTTAGTAATACTCCTAGCATAACGATGAATAGGCCGCGTGTTGGGGTTACCTTTACCAAGGGGAACTCGTTACTCGATTGTTGTTCAGGTTCAATCACTTGCGTGTAGTTAACAGACCTCAGGTTAGCAGAATTGGTCTATGGCTCTCAACTTTAGCTGGCGTTGTCGCTTAGACGCTTAGTTCAATCGGCTAATACTCTTATCGAACCTAGAATCAATTCTTTACCGTTGTTAAGCAATTAGTTGGCCAAAACTTTCCGGCATTGGGTTCGTTTCGACGGATGGCCGAATGGAGATGCTCAGCTGCTTCCGATGGAAACCCGTACGATTGAAGTGTGGCATGGCGTCAAGGTGGATGTGAGAGACGTAACAAGTAAGTTAGTGATTTGATTGGAAGGAAAGGCTTTCAGGCTCTTGTAACTCGAAATTATTCAACACCGGTTGGGTGGCGATTAGCGGCGGTACCGGCAGCACTCCGTCCAAGCTGATCTGGAAATCGGGACTTACACGCGGACTTGGGTTTGTTTTACGTTTCTTCCCGAGCCCGGAGCGATGAAGAAATTGCTATGAAAGTGGTTTCCGCACAACTGGCTAACGAAGAAGGCGAACTGAAGGTCCGAGTTTGCAGAACACCAGAGCTTACTTTTGCTTGTTTGTTGAGCCAGATAGGGGGAAGAACCTTTCAGTCGCTATACCTTTTACAAGCAGATAACAATGCAGTTGCGACTGGAATGCGACGCAGGCAACTGCATCCCTTTTTGCAAAGTTTTGGTAGTTTGGAGTTTTCTCGACTTTGGCAAACGGGTAAAGATAAGTTTTTTCCAGGTATATGTAATCAAGGCGTACTTCAAAGTCGATAGTATTCGTTCCACAGAGTTTAGCTAAGTCTTTATAGACTCCATCCCAAGGAATTCCAGCAAGGTTCATTTCGCCATAAACGGGCACCAAAAGAATGTCGGCGGAGACCTTGTCTTCAGGGCTTACTTGCACTAGATCGTTAACCGTTTTAATGGACAAGTGCGCTATTCGAAGTCCAGTTGTTCCCACAATTAAGGGGTTTTTGGGTCCGACCACCCTCTCAAGTGTTCGCCCATCCTTGAACCTTATTTCTACTGATGCGCTTGCTCCTAAATGGATAATTCGCGCCACATCGAAGGATCCTAGGCACTTATCACGCTCGGCTTTATGTTGATCATATGATTCTTCAGTTGCGACGGGGCCACCCAGGCACGCAGCATGCTTCCGATCAGTGATGACCCAGTAACTTCCTGGTTCGTGTGCTGTTGCTAAATACTTTCTAGCAAGCGCAAGGAGGTTTCTTTCATTGAAAGCATCTGGTTTGAAAACCTGTACTGGCGGAGTATTGACTAACAAATCCTGCATGAAAGGCTGCCCCTCCAGCAAAATAGTACTGGAGAGACATTCAAACAACACAATTAAGAACGCACTATGGAAGGTTCTCATCAATTCAACCATGATTTAGGTTTATTGCAGTCGTTTGCTAACCACTCTGAAATCCTCGGACTACTTGCACTAAGATTCTTATAGTCAAAAATTCCAAACAGTCTAGCTAGCTGGTCGTCGTCTTTGTCATAAGCATAATGTAGTAGCTCATGGAGTAGCGTTACTTTCTGGTCAGCGTAACTTGGCAATGTAAAAAAGTTGGCCCTTAACACTACGATGTTAGAGATGTGCTTTTGGTCAGCAGTTCGTAAGATGAAAGCTCTGGCACTAATGTTAATATCTTTTAATAGGTCGGACGTGCCTCCTGGTAGAATGGTGCTCACAGATAGAAGGCCCTGCTTGTCTGGTCGCGCATCATAAAAACGAACATTTACCGCCTTATTTTTCAGATCGGTGCGGCTAACCATCTGTCTTGCGCAATTTCCACTTAAGCCATCAATTGCACTGATAAGAGCAGCTTGTGCCTGGGAGGTGCCCGTTATACCTCCAGGCGTTGGAGAAGGGGCCCCTCCTGGCGGGGCGGCAGCCAAGTAAAAGGCCAGCGGCGCGATGAGTGAGATGGTGCTAGTAACATTCCATTGGCCCCAACCTAAAGATGCAATGCCGCTACTGGGGTTTATCCATGAGAAACTGGTTCCAAGGTCGTAGGTGCCTTCGCCTTCAGGGTCATTGTAGTTAACGGGATCACCATTGGTGTAAGCATTTAAGTTCAATGACCCGGGATTCGCATGATCGTCGTTACTCCCAGAATAGTCGGTCGAGATAAATCGGCCACTTGCACTCGAGAAATACCGCTGCTGCGCATAATCCAACCCCGTAGCATCCCGCAAGTAAGTGCCAAACTTCTCTGCCGGATTCGCGCTCGCCACCTTCTCCTCGCCATACGGGAAGTAATCCG
>JANXXI010000041.1 GCA_025350695.1 Acidobacteriota bacterium | reverse complement strand
TGTTTCCGTCACCTGAGCAGTCGGACCAGGGTGTCCTCCGCCGACCGGGGGGCCGCCCTACTGCACACCGCGATTTCCAAAGCCCTGAGAATGCTTCTTGAATTCTGAAGGGTACAAACTCCAGGCCCCCGATTTCATCGGGGGCCTGGAGTTTCAGCTAAACCCGCATGATGCCTTTCGTGCGTACTTCGAGCGGCTTGCGATGTGAGTGGGTGGGGTTAAGCTGCCACGGCGTTCCCTACCGGCATCGCCGGATTGGGTTCGTTCCGCAAGCAGCAGTTTTTATACTTGCGGCCGGATTTGCAATGACAAAGTTCGTTGCGACCGACTTTCGGGGCTGGACGGACGTAGGGCTTCCTTTTGAATTTGTGTTCACTTATTGTTGCTTGACTTGATTTGGCTTCGTTCTTCATTTCCGGTTTGGGATCGTTCCGCAAAATGGGTTCATCGATCGGGTGAGCGGCTTGGTAAGCCTGTATTTCCTTGAGGCATTTGTGGAAATTGCGTTCGGCTCGCATGCGGTAGGTGTCGATGCGGTTGAGCGCTTTTTCGTTGGCCTCGGAGAGAAGAGGGTCGATGCCATCGACGGCAAGATCGGCTTCGAGGCGATTTGCTCTTTCGATGTTCCAGGCGGCTAGAACAATTTGGGTGTACAGGGCGCGTTCCACTGGGCCGGCGGGATGGAGCTCGAAGCGGAAAGCGACGGTGAGAGCTTCGAAGGCTTGGTGGTCCTCCTCAGTGAGGAGCACAGCTTGTTTGGCGTAGAAGCCGAGTTTAATGGCGTTGATGGCAGAATGGGCTTTTCCTTCGGGGGTGATGGGTCCCGTCGATAATTGAGCGTTGGCTGTGTTGGCAACTATTTGCGCTTCGGTGGCCATTGATTTTTCTCCTCGTTCCAAATGGAAATGGGGCTCGTCCTAGGAGGAGCTCCTTTGATTCTCGAACCCACTTTGGCATGGGCATGCAAGGGGGCCGGACTGCGGAAAGAGGTAACTTATTGAAACGCTTACGGAATTCGGCCTGAAAATAGCCGGTGTTGGTAAAAACTCTACTGATTCCGCGAGGTGCCGCCTTGGAAGCATTCTTATCGGTTTGTGATCCACGACGGAGACCAGTGAACTTCTTGCAAAATTCCGAATCCCGTTCCGGTCACGGCTCGCAGAACTCGTGTTCATTCGATTGGGATTGCGAAAAGAGCGAGTTAATTAACAAGCCCGAATTTTGCAAGAGCTTCGAATGGTGGCTTTTCCGTGGAGGGCAGAGCCGCCCTGCCTTGAATCTATTTTGCCATGGGGAGGGCCGGTGTTGCGTGGATGCCCGGTTATCGACTAACTAATACCTCCCTAAGAGAACCCAAAGACGGCTAGAGCGCAGGAGCGCAAGCAGCAAGAAGTACAAACCAGGATTGAAACTCCAGCTCATAGCCATGCAAAGCCCGCCGAGAAGTATCGCCACCATTCCCATCCCAGATAGGCAAACGCCACGCCAGGGATGAGTCCCGACCCGATTCGAAGGGGAATGACCGGATCGGCGGGCCGCCTCAGGATTGTGGAGATGAACCCCAGAAGATGTTTGTTGGTTGTTGCGAAGAGATCAGGTCGCTGGGTGGGCGATTGAGCAGCAAGGAGTCGCCAGCTATTCGCTATCCGAACTCAATGATTTTCTGCAAATCATTTCTTCAGGCAACTGCTTTTTCACTCTTCGCCCAAGTACGTCTACTATTCCAAGAGCACGAAGCTCTCCTATTTGCTTTGCCACACGGGCAGCGGCCTCTGCCGACTCCCGCTTTCTTAAGGAATCAACTTCAACCCCGTTCTTGATATCAACCGTTGCCCAAGTCAATTTCGCTATAGTTGCCATTTGGCCCTTTCTTTGATGCTACATCAATCGGGAAATTGGCACAAGTCAGGTAAATCGCATAAATGGCAGATCAAGCCGCACAACTCTGGTACTTTGACGTAGCCCCGTATATATTCAATTGATAGGGCAAAAATCGCAATTCCATCATGTCAATAACGCATCCCACAATGCGAGTCGTTGCAGGTCCACCCGGATCAGGTAAGTCGACCGCGTTCCCGGTGAACGAATTGGGCTTCGATGCCTTCGAAGCGGATGAACGAGCTGCCGAATTGAATGGCGGGTCTTTTCACTCTATTCCAGTGCAAACTCGGGAACGGGTCAATCGCGAAATGGGAATGTTCATTGAGGAACACATCAAGACAGGCCGGAGCATGGTCTTCGAAACAACTCTTCGATCTGGAATCACGTTTGACCAGGCTAAGCGTGCTCGCCTCAAGGGCTTCTCACTTACAATGACTTATGTGGCGCTTTCCTCCGTAGAACTCCATGTTGAAAGAGTTGCAATCCGCGTTGATAGTGGTGGTCATTCTACGCCAATAAGCGACATCAAGGATACTTATGCGGCATCTCTTGCAAACTTACGACGAGCTCTTCTAGAATTCGATGATGTCGCAGTGTACGACAACAGCGGCTTGAAGCCTGAATTATTTCTAGTTTGCCGACAAGGTAAGATCCACTTCTTGCGAATTGATGCACCTGTTTGGGTCCGGGAGGCAGCACAAGGAATTCCCCAAGAAGGCTAGCCTAGCACCTAGCTTTGGAAAGTCGTAAAGCATCGCTGGCTCTAATTCTGCGGGCATGCCCAGTTTGTTGAACTTCACCATTAGCAGCCCAATTGTTGATGGTCTCCTTGTTGACCCCCACCATTTCTGCAGCCTCGGAAAGTTTCAATTGGGGATCGAAATCATTCGGTTCGATGGCTTGGACAAAGGTCTTTGGTTTGAATTCAACTATCATGTTTCTGACCGAGTCGACACCCGACGTTGCCAGGTTATCGAAATCGAAAAAATGCTGACCACTCCGCAAGCGGCCGGGCAATCGCCTACGCAATCCGGTGAAGATCATCTTGCGTTGAGTCTCTTCAAAACGCCCAACATTTGCTGGCAAGATCGATGTGCCTTGAATAAGAAGAAGTTCTTCCAGTTGGTTTAAGTTAGCCCATCGCTGGTACTTCTGGACCACCCAATCGGGTAGCTTTTGAAACTCGCGGCTATTTCTCAATTCGACTGAAATATGGTAATTGTCGTGGCCATGGGAATTGAACTCAGCGGCGATTGTGGCTAAGAGTGGGCAGGGCAGTCGAACAGTTATGAGTACATGGGGGCGCATTTGGGTGAAGCACAACCATTAACCGCGGGTCTGGTCCATGATATCAGCGATGTATCCGGCGGGAATAAGTAGTTTTCGCAACTCGTCGTCATTCATCCGTTGCACGGCCTCAAGAATAATAGTTCGCCACTTGTTTGGTTCCCGGTGTTGTAAGTCTGACACTTCAGGCTTCAAAATCGTTGGGGCTTCTAGAACCGTCTTCACAGAGTCCGCTCGTTTGGCATCTGGCGGTATACCTAAATCCCGAAGTGCCGACTCAAATAGCTCACGAATTCTAGTTGTCCTGAACTGATTCCATTCACCGGCGAGGTCTTTTTCCCTGACAGCAACCAGGAACTGGCTAGTTGGCCCACACCCGCTCAGCAACGCACCACGAAGGTAATCGCCGTGTTCACTAAGTTGGGAAATCCAAGAAGTTGCAATTGTATTGTGATTAGCTATCGAGCAGGATGGAATGTGTCGCCAAGGTGAAGTTGGAATCAAATCACGAGGACCCACAACAAGCAGGCGTCCATCTGCATTTCCAAACAAGCGGTACAGGCCACTGGGACTTGAAAAAGTTCGCCAAACGGCTGGATCATCAATTCCAGAAGCCACCTCCAGACAGACAATGCCACTGCCTAAGGATGATGCTGTTTTTGGGGTTTGGAGTTTAAATAGCACATCCAACCCGTGCATACCAGCCTCGCATACTTCAGGGACATCGTTGCGAATGAAATCTCTCAGCTTGCCATGCTCGCTTGGAAAAACACTGGCCTTTCTAAGCTGGTGCCCAAGGAATGCTCCCAGAGCTTGGCCTGCAGGCGCCTCAATCAAGGTTTCTATAATTAGTCGTCTTAGCTTCAGCTCTCGTTGCCATAGTTGTCTTCTCGAGTAAAGTGATCGGCGATTTCATCTAAAATCGCCCTTTTCAAACACTTCACAGCTTGTAGCCTATGGCTAATCAAGAAGGCACCCGCAACAGGCTATCTGCGTACCTAATTTAGGTGAGCGGACCCAGCGAGGTTGGGCACAACGCTATAACGCAATCAGCAGGGTCGGTATATTTCCCACAACACGGGCAAAAACTGTCATCACTGTTTACCGACTATTCGTAGTGCCATGCCAATTCATCAGAGTCAAGGTCTAAAGTCGGGCGCTTAGTTATGAGAGAGGTAAAATTGGAGCGAGGCATCTAGCTAACAACGCCGGATTTACCCAGGCGCAAGCAAAAGGCGGCGCCCGGAGACGCCGCCTTTTCATTTACTGCATTACCGGACTAACCGATCTTTAGAACATTATCTTCATACGAATCTGGATCTGACGCGGAAGCATGTTCTGCGTGGACACCTGAGACGGGAAGATAGTTCCGAAGTTCGGATCGTTCGGGTTGGTGTTAAATTGGTCACGGCCAAAGTAGTTGTGGTTGGCCAAGTTAAACGCTTCCAGCCCAAACTGCGTGCTGAGACGTTCTGTAATGCGGGTGGTCTTTAGGACCGAAGCATCCCATTGGAATGCCTTGTGGCGGCGAACTTCAGTTGTGCGGTTGGCCGTGTAACGAGGCTCATAACCAGAGCCGGCGCCGGGTCCAGTTGAGGTGAATAGCCAAACATATTTGGAGTTATCCGTTCCGCAGCCCGCCGCTTCGGAGTAAGGTTGACGGATAATGGAACCGTCTGTCTGTTGACGGAGTACGCAGGGGCTCCAGGCGCGAACCTGGTTAGCCTTCCAATCGGTTTGACCGTTCCAGCCAATTGGCGTTAACGGACTCTGCAATTGGACGACGTTGCCTGGTAGATCGGCCGGGAAGCCTTTATTTGGATCCACGAAGAACGAAGTGACGGTCCAGCCGCTAGCCAAACCACCCTTGAATCCACGAGCGCCCGAGGCCCACTTCTTGCCCTTGCCAAAAGGCAATTCGTAAATGGCCGTGAACTTAAGCAACTGAGGACGATCGAGGAAATACACCGAGCGTTGCAGCGTGTAGTTCTGAGGATCGTTGTAGCCGGAGGTTTCGATCTGTTTTGACAACGTGTAGTTGCCGAGCAAGGTCAAGCCGCCGCGCAGGCGGAAGTTGTAATTGATCTGGAACGAATCGTAATTCATGTTGGCGTTGTTCAGACCGGATTGGGTCAAAGCGCCATTGAACTGCGGATAGGGGCGGGCCATCTGGTAGCGGCTAACAGAGTTGGCCGTGTAGAAACCAGTATTGATGAAATCAGGTAGACCCTTGAACGGATTGGGGACCTGCTGATCGCAGTAGTTCGCGTTACCGCCCTGGGTGCCACTGCACAGCTTGCGGAAGTTGGCGTCTGGGATGTTGAAGTCGCGGCTCATGTTGAGGTCGAGACTACGGCTGCCGACATAGGAAGCTTCAAGAGTAGATGCCCTTGATACCTGATACTGGAGGCCGAACGAGTAACCCCAAACTTTCGGTGTGCGGAAGTTGGAGTCAAACCAGTTGTTATTCTTTCCGACGAACGTTCGTGCGCCGGCGGCGGCTCCGGTCGGCAGAGAAATCCCACCAGGATAGGGGTTGGCAAGCGTTCCAAGAATTGGAGTGCGGCCACCGTCGTTCGTGTTAACGAGTGGGGTGTTGTTGCTGAAGCCGGCAATCTGGAAGAAGTCGTTATTCGGATTGGAGTAGTACAAACCGAAACCTGTGCGAAGCACCAACTTTTCATTAATCTGGTAAGCTGCGCCGAGGCGAGGCTGCCAGTTGTTCTTATTGAAGTTTGCCGGCGTTACGCCGATGCCGCCTTGATTGGCGAAAGTGATTCCGCCCTTCAGGTTTTTCAGGTTGTCATAATACTTTTGCGCGTCGGCGGGGATGGCCAAACCGGTACTGGCTTGAATTCCGCCCAGATTGACGAGCGCGCCTTCAGGGCTGCTCACGTTGGCATCGAAAGGACCATTGATGCGATTCCATTTTTCGTGGGGCGGTTGATTCAAATCAAGGCGCAATCCCATGTTCAAGGTCAGACGGCGGCTAACCTTCCAATCGTCTTGAATGAAGGGAGCGGCGTAAATCTGTTTCCACCAGGGGAACAACGGATAGTTTGAAGATCCGCCGACAATGCCGAGCAGGAAGCTGGCGTAGCCGTCGCCACTTGTCGTGTCGCCTTGGTTGAAGGTCTTCTGTGTCCAACTGGTGTTGCCGTTGAACCCTAGAATGTCTCCGGTGTTTTGTTGCAAGTAGTTAATTTGGCGAATGTCCAGGCCGCCCTTGATTGTGTGTGCTCCCCAGATCTTGGTGGCGTTGATGGC
>JANXXI010000047.1 GCA_025350695.1 Acidobacteriota bacterium | reverse complement strand
CCGCGGCCGGCCACGCGAAAAGCATCGGGCCCACCAGCCTCGGTCACTTTGATTGAAACGTTGGTTAGCAGTTCCTTGTCCAAACGATCCCGCAAATTGCGTGAGGTGACATAAGTGCCTTCCTTGCCAACGAACGGAGAAGTGTTGATGGTGAACATCATCGAAATCGTTGGTTCGTCGATCTGGATCACCGGAAGAGGTTGCGGCGTTTCGGCGCTGGTGACGGTCTCCCCGATGGTGATGCCTTCAACGCCCGCAATGGCGACAATGTCGCCAGGGTGAGCGTCTGTTTCTTCCACCCGCTTCAAGCCTTCAAAGGTAAATAATTTGGTGATGCGTGTTTTCTGGAACGAGCCGTCCAACTTCGCAATGGCGACTTCATCGCCAATCTTAAGTCGGCCGTTGAACACGCGTCCAATGGCCAAGCGGCCTAGATAGTCACTGTAATCCAGGTTGGCCACAAGCAATTGCAGAACTTTTTCCGGATCGCCCTTGGGCGGCGGAATCGTTCCTAAAATGGTCTCGAACAGCGGACGCAGATCTTCGGCTTCGTCTTCCATCTTCAGCTTGGCCAGACCATTTTTCGCCACGGTATAGATGATGGGAAAATCCAGTTGATCCTCGTGAGCGCCAAGATCGATAAACAAATCATAGACCTCGTTGATCACTTCCTGAATGCGGGCATCGGGGCGGTCAATCTTGTTGATCACAACCACCGGAACCAGCTTGGCGTCTAGAGCCTTTCCCAACACATAACGGGTCTGTGGCAGCGGTCCTTCACTAGCATCCACCAACAGCATGACGCCGTCGACGATCTTCAAAGCGCGTTCCACTTCGCCGCCGAAATCACTATGGCCCGGGGTATCCACAATATTAATTTTCGTGCCCTTGTAGTGCACGCCCGTCGTCTTGGCAAGAATGGTAATTCCGCGTTCCCGCTCAAGATCATTGGAATCCATCACGCGTTCCGCGATGTTCTCGTTGGCGCGGTAAATACCGCTTTGACGGAACATGGCGTCCACAAGGGTGGTCTTACCGTGATCGACGTGCGCAATGATAGCGATGTTGCGGATGTTCTGGGTGGAAATGGCGATAGCTCCTAGGGTTACTACAGGGTTACAAATTTCGAGGAAATTGTTCTATAATCATTTTCTCACGAAATGCGCCTAAAAGCGCGTGGGCCTTCAAGATCTACCCAAATGAAGGCGCCCGCACCGCTTGTCAATGCAGTATGAAGGACGCGTGACATCGTATATGCCACGCTTTACCAAAGACCGCCGTGAGCGCCCCGCTCCCTGGGATGAATGCAATTCGCGGAGGTGGCGAGCGAAATTCTTAATCAGCGATGCCGTTAAGGACGCCAAGGCGCCGTGCGCTGGATGCGGGCCGAAGGCAAACAATATGCATTCAGACAGATTCCACCGGTGTTTTCGACGGCTCAGCAGTGCATTTGGTTGCTTTGCCCGGAACCAGCCACAAGCTTGTGAATGCCTCGCGTTGGAGATGAAACCATCCGCGATCATTTCCAGAGAGATGAAGAAAAAAGGGTGGGAAATAATGCAAATGCTATCCTTGAAGGTACATGGTTGATTCCAACAACACAGAGCAGTCGTCCGAAAGCACTGAACCCATCCCTGAACAGATTCCAGAACAACCATTGCCATCCATCGTTATTGTGGGGCGTCCCAACGTTGGAAAGTCCACGCTGTTTAACGCTATTCTCGGCAACCGCCGATCGATCGTCGGCGACGAACCGGGCATCACGCGCGACCGCATCATTGGCCAGGCCACCTACAATCGAAAAACATTTGAATTGATCGACACCGGCGGCATCATCCCAAATGATGAAGAGCTGATTCCTAAGCAAATTTTGCGGCAAGCGCGCGTGGCGCTGGAACAGGCCAACCATATTATTTTCCTGATCGACGGCCGCACCGAAATCACCTCCGCCGATCGCGATCTTGCCGTAATGTTAAAGCGTTTGGGCAAGCCTGTTGCGCTGGCGGTGAACAAGATCGACACGGGTAAAAGCGACGTCCTGGTTCACGGATTTCACGAGCTCGGTTTCGAGGATGTTTTCGGAGTTTCCGCTGAACATCGCATCGGCATTGGTGAGTTGCTCGATTGCTGTACAGCGAAGATTGTACCTGCCGACGAGGTGATTCCCGATAAGCGCAAACGTATAAAGGTTGCCATCATCGGGCGACCGAACGTTGGGAAGTCGACATTGATTAATGCATTGACCGGCAGCGAACGGGCGATTGTTTCCCCCATCGCCGGAACGACGCGCGACACGGTGGACGAAAGCGTTTTTGAAGATGGCGTGGAGTTCATGTTCATGGACACGGCGGGCATACGGCGCAAGGGCAAAACCAAGGAGATGGCGGAAAAGCTGTCGGTGGTAATGGCTCGCCGCCACATTCGCATGGCCCACGTGGTGTTGATCATTGTGGATGCCACGGAAGGCATGGTGGCGCTGGATGCGACCATCGCCGGATATGCGCACGAAGAAGGCCGCGCCATTATTGTGGTGGCCAACAAGTGGGATGCTGTCGAGGATAAATCGAAAAAGAAGTTTGAAGAGGAAATCCGCGACGAACTGAAGTTTCTTGAGTATTCGCAGACCACTTACATCAGCGCCAAGTTCAATCGCGGCGTGAAGCAGTTGTACAAGATGATTCAGACGGCTTATGATTCGGCATCGTTGCGTGTGGGTACAGGCGAGTTAAACCGTTTCGCGAAGGATTTGACGTTGGAACCGGATGTGCGGGTGAAGTACATCACGCAGGCGGGGATTCGCCCGCCGACGTTTGTTGTGTTCACGGACCGGCGCGGCGAACTACACTTTTCGGCGGCGCGCAATTTGACGAACCGCATTCGACGGGCGTTTGGGTTTAAGGGAACGCCGATTGTGATCAAGACGCGGCCTCCGAAGCGGAGGGAGAAGAAGTAGGAAGAAAATGCGTCCCAGTAGGTTTCACCGAGTTTCAGATATTGCTCGAAGGGTGAGTGTTTTGCCATCGCTCGTTGACAGTTCCAGTTTTTTCCGCAGTGGCTTCGAATTTACTCCAGGATGGGGATTGAACCGGCATTTTGCTGTGCGCTCCCCGCGCAGACGTTCTCGTTCTTCGTCAGACACGCCTCTTGGAACGGTGAGGGGGCTCCCGGGCCAGTTGGACCGCGAACGAGCCAAGGTCGATTTGACGCCTTCGAGCTTAAAGATAAATTTGGGACAGTCTAGGTCATCGCCCGAGTCACTCAAGAGATACTGTACATCGAATTCCAGACGCATGCGCGGTCAAGCAGATTGGAACTGACGGCGCACAGTTCTCCGTCGTGCAGGCATCCTGAAAGGTTGATGATCTCAGCCGTTGCGGGCAGGTCTATCCAATCTAACCGCGAATGTTTTTCTTCCAATTCACACCCTTATGAATTAGCTTGAATCGTTGTGGTGAAACCCCCGATCTTATTCATCGGAGGTTCACCACGATATCAAACTTAGGAAGCCGAGCGCTTTGCCACCATGTCGGCGTTGCGTTCACCCATTTCCATTTTGAGCTTCAGTTCCGCGCCAGCTAATGTGCCCTTGTAGTTCGCCTTCATTTCATTGCCGTTGAAGTTGCGAACAACCGAGAACGAAATGTTGTCGCCATCCACCTTCCCGTCTGTGATCTGCGAATCACCTTGGCGTCCAGATACGGTACCGGTCAACTTTGCGCCGTCCACCTTGAAGTTGAAGGTGGTTTCGCGGGTGCCGTTGGGCGTTTCCATGCTCGCTACCCATTTGCCCGTGACATCGCCGGCGAAAGCCAAGCTTGCCAGGGCCATAAACGCAATTGCTAAAAGTTTTTTCATTTTCAGAGTCTCCTGGGGTCTATCCCACCACATCTTCCCACACCGGCGATTTGGCCGATTGTAAAGATTCGTTTCGATTTCAAGAGCTAGAATTTGATTTCTGGCCTCGAGGCGGCGATGCACCGGCATTTTGGGCTACCAGATACCGAGCACTTTCCACCATCCGAAACCGATCGTGGTCCAAATGGTCAAGTTAACGAGAGACACGACAAATCCCACGCGCCACCAATCCTTGAAGCTGACATAATCATGAGCGAAGAACATGGGCGAAGGCGTGGTGCCATAATGCGTCAAGCCGGCCGACAGGTTCACGAAGCAAGCGAACGCAAAGGCCATCAGGCCCAGGGGAGCGCCTTGCGCTTTCAATACGCTGACGAAGGGTACATACATCGCCAGCATATGCGCGGTGATGCTGGCCAGTCCATAGTGCACATAGAAATAGACCAACAAGGCCACGGCGAACAATATGGGCCAAGGTTGCGCGCCGAACATCGCAACTACACCGCTTGCGAACTCCTTTGTCACGCCCGTCTCATTCAGCAGCTTACCCAGGTTTACCAGCCCGCCGTACCAGATGAACATTTCCCACGCAGACTTCTCGCTACGGATGTCCTCCCACTTCAGAACTCCCACCATCAGTAGAGTGACCACGCCCAACAGGCCCGATATGGTGATGTCCAATTCATGATAGGCGCCCTTGGTCACCCACAGACTACAAACCATCACGAACACCGCCGCCAGAATTTTCTCATGGCGTGACATGGATCCCATGGCAGTCAGTTGCTCGTTTGCGAATTCGCGCGCGGCCGGCGTCTTCAGAATGACCGGTGGGGCCATGCGCATCACCACCCAGGGAATCACGGCCATGGAGCACAACCCAGGAACGATGCCCGCCATAAACCAACCAGCCACCGTGATTGTGTATCCCATTTCCTTGGCCATGGATGCCGCCAGCGGATTCGATGCCTGGCCGGTGAAAAACATCGCGCAGGTTACGCAAACGCTTTGGTACACAGCCATCATCAAATACCGGCCCAGCAGATCGGCCGTCGGCCCCGGAGACGAGCCATACAATTCGGCGATAGACCGCACGATGGGCAACACGACCCCGCCTGACCGCGCCCCGTTTGACGGAATAATCCAGGCGAGGGAAAGATCGGAAAGCGCCAGCGCATAGGTGACGCCAATCGATGTCTTGCCAAATGCCCGCACGAAGAACAGCGCAATACGCCGGGCAAGACCGGTATTCAGCAAAGCCCGTGAAATGAAAAAGGCGGCCATTACGAGCCAAACTGTGGCATCAGAATATCCGGCCAAAGCTTTGCCAATCGGCACGCCACCGACGATGGTGGAAAGAGTCACGCATAGTAGAACGAAGGCGCCACCGGGCATTGGCTCAAGAATTAGCCCCAACACCATGGCGATGAAAAGACCGGTCAGCTGCCAGCCTTCCTGCTTCATGCTGATCGGCTTTGGAATTAAGTACGAAAAGACGACATAGACGGCGATCAGAATGGCGAACGAGGCGATCTTGCGTTGAGTTGACTGGGGCGTATTCTCGGGCACTAGTGGAGCATCATACCATCCTGGACCATAGCAATACCCGCGCTAAAACGAGCGGCCGATTACGAGTTTCTCATGCCGAAAATTGAACCGGTTCACAGTAGTTTTCTGAGGTAATTTTCGCCGCTACGAATGCAATACTTAGGCTCATGTTTTTCTTCATGACGTGTAATCCCGGTTTTCAAGTAAGTCATGGAAGTGACGCCCGCAAGATGTTTGCAAGGTAGTGGGCGTCACACTTTTTCTCTCAATGTGTTTTCCTATCTGGGAGATTAAGCGGCTAAGGCCGCCATGACGGAATTGGGTTCGTTCCGCAAACAACAGTTTTTGTATTTGCGGCCGGAGTTACAAGGGCAAGGTTCATTGCGTCCGATTTTCGGGGTCGGGCGGACGTAGGGCGTCCTGCGGAATTTATGCTGTGTTATCTTTGGCTGAATCAATTTGGCTTCGTTTTTCAATTCCGGATTGGGTTCGTTCCGCAAAACGGGTTCATCACCCATCAATTCTATGAGCGAAAGCGCGTGGGCGGATTGGTAAGCCTGTAATGCCTTGAGGCATTTGTGGAAAGTGCATTCTGCACGCATGCGGTGAGTGGCGATGCGGTTGAGCGTTTTTTCGTGGACGTCTGAGAGCAGGGGGTCGAGGCCATCGGCGGCGAGGGTAGCTTCGAGGCGATTTGCCCGTTCGATATTCCAGGCGGCGAGGACGATTTGGGTATAGATGGCGCGTTCGACCGGGCCGGCGGGATGGAGCTCAAAGCGGAAGGCGACGGTGAGGGCCTCGAAGGCTTGGTGATCCTCTTCAGTGAGGAGAACCGCTTGTTTGGCGTAGAATCCGAGTTTGGTGGCGTTGCCGGCTGAACGGGCTTTGCCTTCGGGTGTGATTGGGCCGGTCGATAATTGGGCGTTGGCTGTGTTGGCAGCTATTTGCGCTTCGGTGACCATTGATTTTTCTCCTCATTTGAATAGGGGGAGTTCTCCTTGGAAGAGCCTCCTTTGATTCGCGAATTCATTTTGGCATGGGTGTGCAAGGAGACCGGAGGTTGCGGAAGGGGTAAGTTGTTGAAACTTATGTGGGAGGTGGTTCAAAAATAGACGGTGATGAGGAAACTTCCCGCACTCACGTTGTTGAGGAAATTATCCTCGGGGATGCATTGACCCCAGTGAGGAATGGGATCTGTTCATTGACGACTAGATGGGTTTAACACTTTCGATGTTAAACATAGGTCCCATGGAGTGAAATAATTTTGCCAACTTCTAACCATCCACCACCCATGTGCGTGAGGTGGACCACGACTTCATCTTCGGTTAATTTTTTCGCCATCAAAAGTGAAGCCAAGTTTAAAAGGTCAAGTGTCCGCAAGATTAGCACGTTGTTTCTTGCGGCATGCTCGACTTGTTGCGCCTCTGCCGGGCGGTTCTTCTCCTCAGGGAGCCAGAATTCTTGATGAATGTATTGATGATTAGCAAGGTCGGAAAATCCGAGACGGCAGGGCGGTGGGGCGCGTGGTTGCTCCTGCGGCGTGTCGGAGGTTGGTCCCTAAAAGGACCCTTAAAGGGACAGTGAGCTTTTAGTTGGTACTGATAAATTCTACACTACGCGACTTGTCGCGAGTTTTCCAGCTTTGAGACACCATTGAGGGTCAGTTCGGCTGCTGAAAGTAATTCGGTGGGTATGGTGGTTCGCTGGCGAAGTTGATATCAAAACACTTTCGCCCTGCGGGATGCGCCCAGAAGCGGGCCGCCGGTGAAGCCCCTGTCGCGATTGGTGCCTCAAACCCAGCGCACACCGCATAGTGCTCGCCATCCAGTCTGCGATATTCGTAAGGTCGGCCGGTGAAGGGGTCAGCTACCGTTAACCCTACCTCGGCCAGGCTTGCAGGAGGTCCCTGCAAACCGTTCAACTTCTTGTTTTGGAGTTGCACCGTCAAGCCGTGGAGATCCCCCACTCGCCGATTATCTTCGTTCAATACCCGTACGCTCGAAGGCGATCCGTTCGACCAAAACCCCAACCCAAGGGTTAGCAGCATGGCCAACCCGGAGCCTCCGGCAAACATGCGATGCCAAGTAACGGGCGGAAGCGTACGCGACTTTCCCAACCCCCGGCTGTAGTAGAGGAATACCGCCCCTGCCAGCACCAATACAACGCAGCATCGCAACGCGAAGCGAGTTGTGATTTCGCCCTGCAATAGGACAGTGACGAAGGTGATCAGATCACCCAAGAAGACCAATGCCGTAAGCAACAATCCTATATTGCTCACCCAACGTCGTACAGCCGACTCCGCTTTGTCGGGATTCTCCATCTGATCTCGCAAGATCGACCGCGTCGCCCAGATAAAAACGGGAAACGCGACGATGATCGAAGCCAATTGGCGGCTAATGCGCCCAGTTACAAACCCGTCCAAGCGGTCGACCGTAGGGTCAGGCACCCAGGATTCTATCAGATCAAACCAGATTGAACCAATGGAGAAGATCCACGTCCCCAAAGTCACAAAGGCGAGCAGGTGAAAAAACGCTTCGCGCGCTGCCTCCAGTCGTCCCGGTGGCTCCGGCAGCACGATCCCGGTTTGATCGGCGTACTGCTGGGCAAAAACTGCATAGACATCTTTCGCTGGCCAGCCCTTATCTCGCAGCATTGCGACCAGAAATTCGTCTGTCGCACCCTGCTCTCTTGCCGCCTTAACAAAGGCCCGTAGCTCCGCAGAGTTGCTCATAACAATCTTCCGAGGGTGTCGTCGCACAGGTTACTTGTTCGCAATTGGGTACCGAAAGCGTCAATCGTGGTTCCTGAAGACATCCGCCTTTTATTCTAAGTCACCATGGCGTGCATCTATACAGCCACCGGCATTGGACCGATAACTCCCGCAAAACGGCGTAGTCATCCGCAAAATAGTACCAGCCACTTTTTGTACCAAACTTGGTATTTCAGATTGTTGCACAAACGACTGTTTATGAAACAGTCCGCGTGAATGGCTTCTTCGGCGGAAAAGGAATTTCAACTTCGGCATAGCTGCCGGGCGTGGCCGCGTTAACCGCCACAACAACCCGGTCAATATAAGGGAGCACATAACGCCATGTCGAATTGCCAA